>JAEWSZ010000047.1 GCA_023397905.1 Bacillota bacterium
GGTTGGAAACGTTACGTTTGAGGTTCCTGAAGAAACGGGGATGCATCTGGACGCCGAAACAGGCGTGGGGAATATGTCGGGAAGCTTTATCAAAACCGACAGCAAAATCAAGACCCACTTTACGGGGGATGTTAACGGAGGCGGCCCGGATGTAAAGCTCAATACGGGTGTGGGGAATGTCAAGGCCGGCGGAAACTAGAAAAGCCGCCGCCGCAAGCCGGACAGGCTCATATATCATTGGAATTGAAATGTGTATTGCCGGATTTTAAGGCTGAAATCCGGGCTGAACCGTAATCAATAAACATTTCAATTCCGGCGGCCGAAACTAAAAACATCAGCATAACCTGAAAATCTCTGTAACGGTTTTGAATTTCTATCAGGCTGTAAATGCCGAAATTCAAAAGCAGCATAATTAAAATTACAATAAAAGCAGTCTGATTATTCTGGGTTCTAAATCTTGCCATAAGGCCGGAAATGGCCATGAACAATATAAATATATAAAAACATTTTTCCACATTCTGGACGAAACGTCTGAAGACGGGATAAGATACATTTTTACCGAATATTTTCACTCCTGTGTTTTTATAAAAACTAAAACCCCAGTCCACGGAATCATCCGGTATGGCCCACATTAAATTTTGCTTTTTTAAAATCAGCCGGGCCAGTTTCTCAGGCCTGGATATCCTTTCTTTAATCAACTGCAGTGATTTTTTATCCCGCGTTTTGGGATCTGAAATATATATTAATTTTTCAGCGTCACTTCGCGAATAGCCCCCGTTTGTTTCATAATTCAAGCCTACCACAAACTTATACAGGGCAAACCTGTTTTCCAGTCCGTTG
Source organism: Bacillota bacterium (assembly GCA_023397905.1). Lineage (GTDB taxonomy): Bacteria > Bacillota > Clostridia > Acetivibrionales > DSM-1351 > Ruminiclostridium. The sequence continues at coordinate 841 of JAEWSZ010000047.1, forward strand.
GCATTTAACCCAACCGCCCTGACTCCCAGCGACAGGCCCTGCATTGTACAGGTATAAATGATTAAAACACATACGGCGGACAATATTAGGTTCACTATCTGTTTTTTATCTCCGGAGCCCAGCATATTCAGCAGCAGGCAGCCGGTTATTGCCATAATCACAATTATACCCTGGGGCCGCAGGGCATTTCCCACCGCGATGAAAAAAGCAGATGGTATCACAGACCTAAAATTTGCTTTTCGCCTGCTTATAAAAGAATAGATGCCCAGCAGTATAAAAAAGTTTGATATATGCTGATTCGTGAGAGCAGAAGCCAAGAAATAGGGAGCGGGATAGATCATATAAAGCAAAGAAATAAATCTGGCATATTTTTCGCTTGCAAGAGTTCTGGAAATCAGGTATAAAAGGACATTGGAACCCGCCATAAACAGGCAATTGCCTATTTTAAGAAACAGCAGCCCATTTCCGAACAATTTGATTACCATGGCATAATAAAATACAATGCCTGTCTGGTAGGACCATAGGCTGAAATAGCTGTTGGAAGAAAAAGAAAAGTCACCTTTTGCAGCCTGTACTGCTGCATTGTAGAATTTTAAAAAATCTGAAGTGGGTGGTACGTTATAATACAAAGCTACCGACGTTTTTAAAGCAAACGCGGCGGCAAATAAAATCACTGAAAAAAACAAGGGGGACATTTTTACCATATATCTGGAGATCACATAAATCAGTGCAATCAGCAGAGCCGACAGAAGCGCAGAAAGAAATAATCTGTCCTTTATGAAAACCCTGCAGTTCAAAAGCGCAATTGCCCACATGAAAATAAGGCATGTGATTATCAGAAATTTCCCCGGCATTTTCCCAGTAAAATTCATATATTACCTCACCTTTTGTCTTAATTGAACATTATTGACAACGCAACATAGTATTCACTATTCTACCATTTTTTTGAATAAATTCATACAATTTTTATAACAGCTGAAAAGGTGAGGCTTCTATATATTCATAAATACCTACAGAAGCGCTTTTACAGACTCCCATAGGATATCGCACAATTCGCATTCTCTATTGGCGTCATCGTAGCCACTGCCGGAAGAAAGACCATTTTTGCCCATATCGAGGGCATAATCGCCGATTGCCACAGAAAGGCTGAAATCACCCTGCCCGAAATTTTTCCTTTCCAGTATGTCGATCATCTGGCCGATATCCAGCAAGGGCAGACAATCCTGCTTTGAATATGATTCCGGCCGCTGGAATTCAAAGTTGAAATCTTCGTCGAAGTTGAAATCCTCTAAACCGGAATCTTCAGGTTCTGAATCCTGAGCAGCATCCCCTGACTGCAGGGTTTCAATACCGTCTATCCTGTCCGAGGCAATATTGTCGGAGTAATCATCTTCCTTCTGGATCTTTGCCGTTTCATCCGGCATGAATTTCAGATCCGACAGCAGAATGTCGTGGTGTTTCAGCAATTTTATACCTCCCACCACATAGGTGATTTGTTCAAATCTTTCTTCCGCCGCGTCAACACACATATTTGCCACCGCCACATCATAAACGTGGGGTATCCATAAATCGCAAAGGTTCTGCTTTTGCTCAACCGCAAGTTCATCCAGCTCTTTTGATGTTATCCTTAATTTCATAAATTCATCCTCCTTATTCAAATGCGCCAGGGTCGTATTACAAGGCTGTACCGGTAGAATTTCAGACAGGTCCGTACTTTAAGTTACAGTAAATATTATAATATATTTAAGATATGTTGTCATACATTTTCCAACTTATGCATCATTATGTACCGTTAATATTAATAACTGTCATATCAAAAGAGCAAAATAACTTGACAGAGAACACAAGTTTGAGAAATAATGTTAAGGATGGATAAATGATAAAATCCTACTTTTAAAGAGGCTGTTATATATAAATTTTGGAGGAAGTTACTAATGACAAAAGATACCAGGAAGACGGAATATGGGAATGAGAGTATTTCATCATTAAAAGGTGCGGACAGAGTCAGGCTCCGCCCGGGTGTAATATTTGGTTCGGATGGACTGGACGGCTGCCAGCATTCTTTCTTTGAAATTTTGTCAAATTCAATCGATGAAGCCAGGGAAGGGCATGGAAACGTCATAGAGGTGACAAGGTTTGCCGACAGGTCAATCATGGTCCAGGACTGGGGACGGGGTCTGCCCGTAGATTATAATACAAAGGAAGAGCGCTTCAACTGGGAGCTGGTATACTGCGAGCTATATGCAGGAGGAAAATACCAGAACAATTCCGGAGAGAATTATGAGTACAGCCTGGGGCTCAACGGCCTTGGCGCCTGCGCCACCCAGTACAGCTCAGAATATTTTGACGTCACAGTATTCCGTGACGGCTTCAAATACCAGCTGCATTTTGAAAAAGGCGAAAATATAGGGGGCCTGAATAAGGAAAAGTGCAAATATGAGCAGACTTCCACCATTCAGAAATGGAAGCCGGATATTCAGGTATTCACAGATATAAATATCCCGCTTGAATATTTTCAGACGGTGCTGAAAAAGCAGGCGGTTGTAAATGCAGGACTTCGTTTTGTCCTCAAGGATGAAGAGTCGGGAGAAACCTTTGTGTACTGCTATGAAAACGGTATAGTGGACTACATAAAAGAAATTACCCGGGAGGACGGTTTCACCGACATCCAGTTTTATGAGACCTCCACAAAAGGCCGTGACAGGGAAGATAAGCCCGAATACAAGGTAAAGATGCAGATCGCCTTTTGCTTTAACAATCAGACCAACCTGCTGGAGTATTACCATAATTCCAGCTTCCTGGAATATGGGGGGGCGCCGGACAGGGCCGTTAAAAACGCCCTGGTCTATGAAATAGACAAGTGTTTAAAAGCCAGAGGCAAGTACAATAAAGATGAGGCAAAGATAACCTTTGCAGACATTGAAGACAGTCTGATCCTGGTGGTAAATTCATTTTCAACTGTTACAAGTTATGAAAACCAGACGAAAAAGTCCATTACCAATAAATTTATTCAGGAAACCATGACGGATTTCTTCAAGCAGCAGCTGGAGATATACTTTATCGAGAACATGGTTGAAAGTGAAAAAATACTGGAGCAGGTGCTTGTAAACAAGCGAAGCAGGGAAACTGCCGAAAAGACCAGAATCAATATTAAAAAGAAGCTCAGCGGTAGCATAGATATTTCAAACAGGGTTAAAAAGTTTGTAGACTGCAGGACAAAGGATATCAGCAGAAGAGAAATATATATAGTTGAGGGAGATTCCGCCCTGGGCTCCTGCAAGCTGGGCCGGGATGCCGAATTTCAGGCTATCATGCCTGTAAGGGGCAAGATACTCAATTGTCTGAAGGCCGAGTATGACAGCATATTCAAAAACGACATAATAGTTGATTTGCTCAAGGTGCTGGGCTGTGGTGTGGAAATCAGGTCCAAACACAACAAGGAGCTCAATACCTTTGACATAGACAATCTCAGATGGGGCAAAGTTATAATCTGCACAGATGCCGATGTTGACGGTTTCCATATAAGAACCCAGATACTGACAATGCTGTACAGACTGGTTCCCACACTGCTGACAGAGGGAAAGGTGTTTATAGCCGAATCCCCGCTGTTTGAAATCAGCTGCAAGAACGCTACTTACTTTGCCTATTCGGAAAAAGAGAAAGTAGATATTTTAAGCAGGCTTGAGGGAAAGAAATATTCCATACAGCGCTCAAAAGGACTTGGTGAAAATGAGCCCGAGATGATGTGGCAGACAACCATGAATCCCGATTCACGCAGGCTGATAAAAGTTATGCCTGCCGATGTGGAGCTGACAATGCAGATGTTCGATGTGCTGCTGGGCGATAACCTGCAGGGCAGAAAGCAGTTTATCGAGGATAACGGAAGCAGGTATCTGGACATGATAGATGTCAGCTAGAAGTGCAGCGCAAAGTATAGTTTGAGTGTATATATTTTTGGAGGTAGAGTAAAGTGTCTAAACTAAATCTGGTTGAGCAGGATATTGTGTCAACTCTTGAAAATAATTATATGCCCTATGCCATGAGCGTCATCGTATCCAGGGCAATACCCGAGATAGACGGTTTCAAGCCGTCTCACAGGAAATTGCTCTATACCATGTACAAAATGTCGCTGCTGACCGGCACCAGGACAAAATCGTCAAATATTGTGGGACAGACCATGAAGCTGAACCCTCATGGAGACATGGCCATTTATGAGACCATGGTCAGGCTGACCCGGGGAAATGCCGCATTGCTGCATGCGTTTATAGATTCAAAGGGCAATTTCGGAAAGCAGTATTCCAGGGATATGAAATACGCGGCGCCGCGTTATACAGAGGCCAAGCTGGACAAGCTGTGTGAGGAAATCTTCAAGGATATAGATAAAAACACGGTGGAATTTGCGGATAACTACGACGGCACAATGAAGGAGCCTGTGCTCCTGCCTACAACCTATCCCAATATCCTTGTCAATGCAAATCAGGGAATAGCCGTAGGTATGGCCAGCAACATATGCAGCTTCAATCTCACAGAGATATGTGAGGCTACCTCGGCTCTCATCGATAATGAAGACATATTGCTTGAACAATACCTTAAAGCGCCTGATTTTTCATCGGGAGGGCAGCTGATATATTCCGAAAAGGAAATACGGGATGTCTATGCCAACGGAAGAGGAAGCTTCAAGGTCCGCGCTAAGTATAAATACGACAAGGAAAACAACTGTATAGAAATCCTGGAAATACCGTATACCACTACCGTAGAGGCTATTATGGATCAGATAATAGATCTAATAAAGAACGGTAAAATCAAGGAAATCACAGATGTGAGAGACGAGACGGATTTAAACGGTCTCAGGCTGACTCTGGATATCAGGAAAAGCACCGATCCGGATGCGCTGATGAACAAGCTTTTCAAACTGACGCCTTTGCAGGACAGCTTTAACTGCAATTTCAATATTCTCATAAACGGAAAGCCGCGGGTCATGGGAGTAAAGACCATCCTGAACGAGTGGCTTGTTTTCAGAATTGAGTGCGTAAAGCGCCAGACCCTGTATGATATAGAGAAGAAAAGCGACAAGCTGCACCTGCTCATGGGCCTTAAAAAGATATTGCTGGACATTGACAAGGCCATTGCAATAATCAGGGAGACAGAGCAGGAAGCCCAGGTTATCCCCAATTTGATGGCCGGCTTCGAAATAGACCAGATTCAGTCGGAGTTTATAGCCGAAATAAGACTGAGAAATCTAAATAAGGAATATATTTTAAACAGGGTGAGCGAAGCCGACGACCTGATAAAGGAAATAGCGGAGCTCAAGGATATTTACGGCAGCGAAAGCAGGATAAAAAAGATAATCCAGAAGCAGCTGAAGGAAATCTCGAAAAAATTCGGGCAGCCCAGATGCACTGAGATAATCCATGAGGAGCATGTGGAGGAAATAACCTCGGAGCACCTTATAGAGGACTATAACCTGAAAATATTCCTCACGGAGCAGAACTATTTGAAGAAAATAGCGCTGGTGTCGCTGAGGGCAAATCCTGACCACAAGCTGAAGGACGACGATGAGATACTTCAGGAAACAGATACCCACAACAAGGCTGATTTGCTGCTGTTTTCAAACAAGTTCAACGTGTATAAAAGCAAGATATACGATATTCCGGACTGCAAAGCCAGCAGCCTTGGAGAATATCTTACAAACCTTCTGGGACTGGACAGCGATGAAAAGATAATTTATATTGCCGCCACAGACAACTATGAGGGATACATGCTGTTTTTCTATGAGAACGGCAAGGCGGCAAAAATAGAAATGGCGAGCTATGCCACAAAGACTAACCGGAAAAAGCTTGCCAACGCATATTACGACGGCGAACCTCTGGTGAGGATGCTGTTTATTTCGGAGGACATGGACCTGGCGGCCGCCAGCAGCATAAAAAAGATACTGGTATTCAATACGGAAAATATCAATCCGAAATCCACAAGGGGCTCCCAGGGAGTGCAGGTACTGACTTCCAAAAAGGGCAGTCGGCTGGTGGCGGTGAGGACCCTGGAGGAGATGCAGCTGTCGGATGTGGAGTATTACAGGACTAAAAACATACCGGCGATCGGCTGCTATATTAAGGAAGAGGACAAAAGCGAAACTCAGCTGACGCTGGAGCTGGAATAAATTTTACGGCAAAGACCAAAACTATTAAGTAAATACAAATGGAATGGGAAGAGGATATAATTATGAGTCAGAATCCAATAGTTACTATTGAGATGGAAAATGGAAACGTAATGAAAGCGGAGCTGTATCCGGAGATAGCGCCGAATACGGTCAACAACTTTATTTCACTTATAAAAAAGGGATTTTATGATGGGGTCATATTTCACAGGGTGATACCGGGCTTCATGATACAGGGAGGAGATCCCGAGGGTTCCGGAATTGGCGGCCCGGATTACGGCATAAAAGGTGAATTTTCAGCCAACGGTTTTAAGAATGACCTGAAGCATGACAAGGGTGTTTTATCCATGGCCAGAACCAAGGCTCCAAACTCGGCGGGCTCTCAGTTTTTCATCATGGTCGCCAAATCTCCACACCTGGACGGGCAGTATGCGGCATTCGGAAAAGTGACCGAGGGAATAGAAGAGGCAGACAGGATAGTCGATGTAAAAAGGGACTACGATGACAAGCCCAAGGATCCCCAGGCAATGAAGAAGGTAACTGTGGAAACCTTTGGAGTTGAATATCCTGAACCGGAGAAGGTTTAAAACCGCAATGCGGAATTATTAAAAAGTATCGAACCGTTAATTTTGGAACGTTAACTCCGGAATACGGTATTTTGAGGTCGTGGGGATGAATACAAAGATCAAAGCCTTAAAGGCGGCATTTCCATATACTATACCCGTTTTGACGGGATTTTTGTTCCTGGGGATAGCATATGGAATTTTGATGAAATCAGTGGGCTATGGCGTCGGTTGGACTTTTTTAATGAGTTTTCTCGTGTTTGCGGGTTCAATGCAGTATGTGGGGATAACCTTGCTGACTACGGCGTTCAATCCCCTGTATGCGCTGTTTATAACATTGATGGTAAATGCAAGGCATATATTCTACGGCATATCCATGCTTGATAAATTTAAAAAAACCGGCAAATTAAAGCCATATCTTATATTTGCCATGTGCGACGAGACATTTTCCATTCTGTGCTCGGCCAAGCCCAAAGAAGATGTGGACCAGAGCTGGTTTATGTTTTTTGTGGCTTTCCTGGACAGGTGGTACTGGATAACGGGGGCGGTACTGGGAGCCCTTTTGGGGCAATACATACAGTTCAGCACCAGAGGGCTTGATTTTGCATTGACTGCGTTATTTGTGGTTATTTTCGTAAATCAATGGCGGGAGCAGACAAATCACATTCCGGCAATTATCGGAGTGGCCGGCTCTGTGATCTGCCTGCTGGTATTTGGCAAAAATAATTTTATAATACCGGCCATGATTTTAATATTGACTGTTTTTATATTTTCAGGTGATAAAATCAATAAGGGCGAAATCCATGAGGAGGGGACCTTATGACTACGTTGACGCCGGTCCAGACACTTGTTACGATTCTGGTGATAATGCTGGGCACCATGTGTACCAGGTTTCTGCCCTTTCTCGTATTCCGATCCGACAAGGCGACTCCGGCTTTTATAATCAAGCTGGGAAAGATGCTTCCCTATGCCGTAATCGGACTGTTGGTGGTATACTGTCTGAAGGGAGTTTCCCTGACAGAAGGTTCCCACGGTATACCGGAAGCTGCGGCTGTCCTTGCCGTAGTGGCGCTGCACCTGTGGAAGAAAAACACTCTTTTAAGTATCGGAGCAGGAACGGCGCTCTATATGGTGCTGGTCCAGCTTGTATTTGTAAATTAAATATACAAGTAATTAAACATAAAAGGGTTCTTAAAGCCAGGTTGTACCTGAGCTTTGAGAACCCTTTGCGTTGAGCATATCCGTTTTATTCCGCTGTACTTGTTAGCTGATTATACTAAAATTATATCTGTTAGTCAGGATTTGTTTATCCTGTCTGAAATAGTCCTTGCAACCAGCACTCCGCTGGCGCTTGCCTGGGAAAGGCCTCTGGTCACGCCGGCGCCGTCGCCTATGGCAAACATGTTGGGCAGCTTGGTTTCCAGCTCCTTTGTGAGCTCCAGCCTTGAACTGTAGAATTTAACTTCCACGCCGTAGAGCAGGGTGTCGTAATTGGCTGTTCCGGGAGCGATCTTGTCAAGGGCGTAAATCATTTCAATTATGTTGTCCAGATGTCTCTTTGTCAGCACCAGGCTCAGATCGCCCGGGGTTGCATTCAGGGTGGGGTGGGTAAAACTCTGTCCCAATCTGTGGGCATTTGTCCTGGCGCCCTTTATCAGGTCGCCGAACCGCTGAACCAGTACGCCTCCGCCCAGCATATTTGACAGGGAGGCTATACGTTTGCCATACTGGTAAGGCTCATTAAAGGGATGTGTAAACCTGTTGCTTACCAGAAGCGCAAAGTTTGTGTTTTCGCTTCTGAGCTTCGGATCGGTATAGCTGTGGCCGTTAACAGTCACAATGCCGTCCACATTTTCTGAAACCACATGCCCGTAAGGATTCATGCAGAAGGTGCGCACCAGGTCCCCGTATTGTTTGGTCCTGTAAACCAGCTTGGACTCGTAGACCACATCGGTAATGTGCTCAAACACCTTTGCGGGCAGCTCGACCCTGACGCCGATATCCACCTGGTTGTTTATAAGATCAAGCTTCAACTGCTTGCACTGCTGTGAAAACCACTCTGCGCCGGATCTGCCGGGAGCAACTATCAGGTATTTGCATTCTATAGTCTTTTCATTGTGAAGTTCGATGGTATAGCCGTCGCCTGCGGGAGTGATATTTAGCACCTGAGTATTGCATATCAGCTCCAGGCGCTCCTGCAAATATGTGGACAGCCTTTTCAATATTTCAAGGTTGTTTTCAGTACCGAGATGTTTGACCGCAGCCTGCAGCAGGTGAAGGTCATTTTCGAGAGCTCTCTTTTCAATAGCCTTGGCTTCGGCGGTATATGTGGAGAACATCTCTCTGGTAGCGCCAAATTCAACATTTACGCTGTCTACATAATTTATCAGGTCCATGACCTCTTTATCGTCAATGTAATCATTCAGCCAGCCGCCGAATTCTGTGGTAAAGTTGAATTTACCGTCCGAAAAGGCGCCTGCTCCGCCGAAACCGCGCATAATATCACAGGTTTTGCAGCGTATACAGTCTTTCGTTTTATTGGCCACGATGGGGCAGCTTCTTCCCAAAATATCGTTACCCTGCTCTATCATAAGAACTTTTATCTGAGGATTTTTTTTGGTCAGTTCATAGCCGGCAAAAATACCAGAAATACCACAGCCTATAATTACAACGTCATACATAAAATTACCTCCTAAATGTGTGAAAATCCATTTATGGATTTTCAATATGCGAAGCTAAGCAATGTACGCACTAGTGGTCTGTAGCATCTAAAACGTATATTGCCCGGTGAGGAAAGTTTTCTCAGGACTAGGCGGAGGATGGCGGAATAATCGCTTTATTTCAACTGACGACAACGACGTCCTGGAGAAATTTAACCGCCGGCAATATATGAATTTAGATGTTACAGATCACTGAAGCTTGCTTATCATTTTACCTCCGTAAATAAACTATCATAAAGCCGTTTGCGGCCGATAGTAATGTTTTATGAAACATTGTCTTCCCAAAATAGATATTATACAGTACGCAGTGAATTAAGTAAATGGAAAAGTTAATTTTCAGATTTTTTTTACATAATCAGGCTGTAAGGTTGTAATTTCAATTATAGGACGGCCGTATGAAAAAGATAATGCCCGGTGGAATTCAGCTTGGAATTGTAAATAATTTGTAAACAGAGCATACATTTTAGCCATTAATCTTGAAAACTTGCGCATACTGGTATATCTTAATATTGTAATGCGGTTTTTAATGCTGCGGCCACTAAAGAAAAGGAGTATTATTAGACAATGAGTTATTATTTGTCCTTTATAATGTCATTGGTAATAATGTTGTTAATAACGCCTAAATTGACGAAGCTCGCTCATAAGCTCAATTACATCGAAAAACCAAATCCCGGCAGCGAGCGTAAAATCCACATGGAAGACAAGGCATACCTGGCCGGCGTCGGTATATTTTTCACATTCTGGTTTTGCTATTTTGTCTTTACGGGAGATTTCAGCAGGAAGTCCGTAGTTATGGTCATAAGCTCCTTTTTGATATGGGGCATAGGTATGGTGGACGATTGGTTCAAGATCAGGGGAGGGGATTTAAAGGCATTGCCCAAAATGCTGGTGCAGTTGTCAGCCTGCGTGATCCTGGTGTATTTTACCAATTTGAAGTTCCTGGGCATAACAAATCCCTTTGATGACTCATATGTCCTGTTTCCTGTGTGGCTTCAGTTCTTATTATCGGTGCTGTGGCTGTTCGGCGTGACGACGGTCATAAATTTTTCAGACGGCTTGGACGGACTTGCGGGAGGTATTTCCTGCATATCTGCCGGTACTCTGTTTGTAGTTTCATTAGCCAGGGAAAACAGCATCCTTGCAATAATGTCCATAACGCTGGTGGGAATTTGTATCGGATATTTAAAATACAATAAATACCCTGCCAAAATACTCATGGGTGATGCAGGAGCCACTTTTCTGGGCTTCATACTCGCCATAATATCTTTGGACGGAGCATTCAAACAGGCCACTGTGGTTTCTATTTTCATTCCGATTCTGGCCCTGGGACTGCCCATTTTTGACAACATATTTGTGGTGATAAAAAGAATACGGGAGGGCAGGCGCATATATGTTGGGGATTCCTCGCAGATACATTACCGGCTGATCGCAAAGGGCCTGACCCAGAAGCAGACGGTCTATATTCTGTACCTGGTATGCATATGTCTGAATCTCAGCGCCATAATCCTGCTGCTGATAGGAGTCATAGGAGGGCAATAAACAGAAGGTTATTGAAGGTTATTATAGAGCTTATCAAGAATTTGAAAAAATTTACAGATCAAAGTAAGTTTACTTATTTTATAAATTTGCTTTCAATTGCTTACGCACCGTGATATAATTCACATTATTAATATAAAATAATAATAACGACAGTTCGCGACCATCCTGTCCAAGGCTGATATATCTTCTATGAATCTTAAAGTATGGATTATCGGCCCTTAAAACTACGGCACGCTGCCTGCGCAAATGCAGGGCAGTATTTTGTTTGCGCTTTGAGCGCGCAAGGCCCCTGGTTTTAATGCAATGGCACGGCACTGTGGTACGCATTTGGAGAGGGGTTTTTATGAACAACAGAAAAATCAGGTGGCTGACTGTATCGGCTATGATCGCGGCAGTGTATCTTGTACTGACATTGATTTTTTACCTGACCAGTTATATGCCTTATCAAATCAGGTTCGCGGAGATTCTTACCGTACTGCCTTATTTTACGCCCATGTCTATTCCGGGACTGTTCGTGGGATGTGTCATAGCCAATATACTGGGGGGAAACGGCATATGGGATGTGGTGATAGGAAGCCTTTCCACACTGCTGTCCGCTTACCTGACATACAAATTGACTTTTAACAGGCCTGGGAGAAAGTGGCTGGCGCCTCTGCCTCCGGTGCTTGTAAATGCCGTGATAGTGGGGGCCATGCTGAGCGTACTATATAAACTGCCTCTGGTTGCAACAATGCTCTCCGTGGGATTGGGCCAGGTAATAGCCTGTTATGTGCTTGGATTTCCATTAATGTTATTATTTGAGAAAAATAAAAAGATAAGTGAACTATTTAAGCGGTTATCATAAAAATGTTCATTTTTTTCTTGATTTTTTTTACCGGCTAAGTTACAATAATTTTGTCGAAAATGACAGACTGAATTTTTAAAATTTAATATCAAATGAAAATGGTGTTTTTTAATAGGCCATGCTTATTAAAAAACATCCCGTATATCCTCGGTGATATGGTCCGAAAGTTTCTACGAAGCCGCCGTAAATGGCTTTGCTACGGGTGTTCATCTTTGACATAAAATTTTGTCGTAAGATAGAGCTCCCAATCAATGATTGGGAGCTCTTTTAAATTAACCTTGGACGGGTGGGTTTGCCCGGACCGGTTGAGTTTGTTATGACCTAATCCTGGAGGGTAAGATGGAGCTCTTAAAGCAAAGAATACTAAAAGACGGAAAAGTAATAGGCAGTGATATCTTAAAGGTGGATTCATTCCTGAATCACCAAATGGACGTACAGCTCTTTAACGAAATGGGCAAAGAATTTTACAGATTGTTTGCCGAAGAAAAAATCACCAAAATCCTCACAATTGAATCTTCAGGCATAGGTATCGCATGTATTGCGGCCCAGTATTTCAATGTTCCTGTGGTATTTGCAAAAAAAACGGAGGCGCGGACTCTCGATTCCGACACTTACCTTACGGAAGTCTTTTCGTTTACAAAAGGAAAGACATATAATGTAAGAGTTTCCAAAAAGTATATAAATTCAAATGATGTTGTGCTTATAATCGACGATTTCCTTGCAAACGGCAAAGCTGCCCTGGGACTTGCGGATATTGCGGGACAGGCAGGTGCAAAAGTGGCAGGCGTGGGCATAGCCATAGAAAAGGGCTTCCAGGACGGCGGGAAGCTGCTCCGGGACAATGGCCTGCGGGTGGAGTCACTTGCTGTAGTCAGGAGTATGAAGGATGGCACGGTTACTTTTTCCGAGTAAAACATTTCAGATAGATTAATGTGTTCCCGGTAAACGGAGGCATTATATAAATTTATTTATTTTATTAGAAATAGGGGGATTACAGAAATGAAAAGATTACTGGCATTAGTACTGGCCATAGCAATGCTGACAGCAGTTGCACTGACAGGCTGCGGTTCAAGCAGCACGGCGGATTCATCCGCTTCATCAACAGGCGGCGCCGTCTCCACATCATCCTCGGCAGATTCATCAACAGCCGCGGTGAAAGACCTGAAAATCGGTTTCATCTACATCGGTACGGTTGGTGATGCGGGATATACCTACACACACGACCAGGGACGTTTGTACGTTGAAGAGAAATTTAAGGATCAGGGCGTAACAACAGTCAAAGTTGAGAACGTAGCTGAAAACGCAGATGTTGAGAAGGCCATGGAAAATCTCATAGATCAGGGCTGCAAGGCAATATTCGCCACAAGCTTCGGATACATGGATTTTGTTGAAAAAGTGGCAAAGGAACATCCTGACGTTAAGTTCTTCCACTGCTCAGGCAATAAATCCAATGATACGAACTTTGTAAACTACTTTGGACAGATCGAACAGGCAAGATACCTTACGGGTATTGTCGCAGGCTTAAAGACCAAGTCGAACAAAATAGGATATGTTGCGGCAATGCAGATTCCAGAATGTATCAGAGGCATAGACGCGTTTACTCTCGGAGTGCGTTCGGTAAATCCGAATGCAGTTGTAAATGTTAAATGGACAAACACCTGGTACGATCCTCAGATTGAAAAGAGCGCCGCCGAGGCCCTGATAAATGAAGGCAACGACGTAATAGCACAGCACCAGGATTCAACAGCAGCCCAGATTGCGGCCCAGGAAAAAGGCGTTTTCGCAATAGGCTATAACAGCGACAGCAGCAGCGCCGCTCCAAAGGCATACTTGACGGCTCCTGTCTGGAACTGGGGAGTGTACTATGCGGATCAGGTTCAGAAGATACTGGACGGAACCTGGAAGGCTGAAAATTATGACGGTTCTATGAAAGACGGAGTTGTGGATATCGGACCTATGACAGACCTTGTAGACCAGAGCATCAAGGACCAGGTCGAGGCCGCTAAAGCCAAGATTCTCGACGGTTCACTGGACGTATTCGCTGGCCCTGTAAAGGATCAGACCGGCGCAATCAAGATTCCGGAAGGCTCCACAATGACCATACCTGAACAGCAGGCCTGCAAATGGTTTGTTGAAGGTGTAAACGGCACAATAACCGAAACTAAATAAGCAGTCCGTAAATTAAAAAAGTATAAGCTTCTATAAATAATTATTAGCAGTAGTATAGGCCTAGTGGAATAAGGGGTCAACTACTGCTAATAAAGTTTTATGGAGGGGGCCCTGCCCGGTCGTGCGCAGGAATAAAAAATTTTCTGCAAAATTATTCCGATGATGCGTTATAATAGTACGGGATATATATTCAAATTTAAAAAAATTAAATTCCTAATTGGACATAACAAATTTCTTGAGGTGATGCCGTGAACAGTGAAGTGTATATCAAAATTGAGAATTTAACAAAAACCTTTGGGCCGGTTGTGGCAAACAACAATGTCTGTCTTGAGGTCAGCAAGGGTGAGATACATGCCCTGCTGGGCGAAAACGGTTCGGGTAAGAGTACCCTGATGAACATGCTGTCAGGAATATACACTCCCGACAGCGGAAATATATTTATAAAAGGAAAGCAGGTTTCCTTCAGAACACCCAAGGATTCCATGAACATGGGGATCGGAATGATACACCAGCACTTTAAGCTGGTGGAGGTGATGACTGCCAAGGAGAACATAATAGCAGGGCAAAAGGGAAGCCTGTTTGTGGGAAATGCAAAGCTTTCGGAAAAAATACGCGGTATATCGGAAAAATATGGTCTGGCAGTGGACCCCGACAAAAAAATATACAATATGTCCGTGGGAGAAAAACAGACGGTTGAAATTCTCAAGGTGATTTACAGAGGCGCGGAAATACTTATACTGGACGAGCCCACTGCTGTGCTGACCCCCCAGGAGACGGAAGGGCTTTTTAATATCCTGAGAAAAATGAAGCAGTCGGGCAGTTCTGTGATCATAATCACCCATAAACTGAATGAGGTAATGGAAATAGCGGATAAAATCACTGTTCTGAGAAAAGGCGAGACCGTGGGTACGGTAAATAAAACTGAAACCAACGCAGCGGAGCTGACAAACCTCATGGTGGGACGGGCCGTAGACCTGTCTATCAACAGAGTTAAAAGCGCAAGTAAAAACACACTTCTGAATATAGAAAATCTGACAGTACTTGACGAAGAAAAAGTCAAAGCGCTGGATAATATAAGCTTCAAGCTGTCCACCGGAGAAATCCTCGGTGTGGCAGGCGTGGCAGGAAGCGGGCAAAAAGAGCTGTGCGAGGCAATTGCAGGTCTCTATCCCGTGGCTTCCGGCAAAATCGAATACAACAATGAAAACATCGTGGGCAAAAATCCCCGTGACATAATCAAGATGGGCATAAGCATGAGCTTCATCCCCGAGGACAGGCTTGGAATGGGACTGGTAGCTTCCATGGGAATGGTGGACAACATGATCCTGAAGGAATACCAGAACCAGAAGGGCGTAATCATCGATAAAAAGCCTGCCAAAAAGCTGTCCCGGGAATTGATTGAAAAACTTGAAATAAATACTCCTGGGATTTACCATCCCGTAAGGCAGCTGTCCGGGGGAAATATACAGAAGGTGCTGCTGGGGCGGGAAATCGAGTCAAATCCCCATCTGCTCATAACCGCATATCCTGTGAGAGGGCTGGATATAAACGCTTCGTATACGATTTATGATCTTCTCAACGAGCAGAAGGAAAAGGGCGTGGGGATACTGTATATCGGCGAAGACCTGGATGTACTGATAGAGCTTTGCGACAGGATAATGGTAGTATGCAACGGAAAAATAACCGGAATAGTTGACGCCGCAAAAGTAAACAAGGAGCAGTTGGGTATGATGATGGCCGGAGAGGATATGAATAAAGTCATGGGGGTGGGAGCATAATGTTCAGAATTGTAAAAAGGACTGACCTGACAAAAAGGCAGTCAATTGTGTTCAGATTGATTGCAATACTGGGGGCGCTGCTTACCACGGGAATATTCATACTGTTTCTCGGCTTCAACCCATTGAAGGTTTATTTGTCAATGCTGGACGGCTCTTTCGGGTCCATGTACAGGTTCAAGGAGTCAATAATACAGGCGATCCCGCTTATAGTGGCCTCTCTTGGCATATCTATAGCTTTCAGGATGAAGTTCTGGAATATAGGCGCCGAGGGCCAGATAATCATGGGGGCTTTTGCCTCCAGCTATTTTGCACTGTACCATCAGAATCTGCCCATATATATTCTGCTGCCGCTCATGTTTGCGGCGGCAGTGGTGGCCGGCGGAATATGGGCATTGATCCCGGCCTTTTTCAAAGCCCAGTTCGGCACAAATGAAACCTTGTTCACGCTTATGCTGAATTATATAGCGCAAAAGATAATAGTTTATGTGCAGTACGGCCCCTGGAAGGACCCGGGAGCACTGGGCGCGGGAAAGATCGCATTGTTTCCCGACAATGCGGCTCTGCCGGAGGTATTTGGCATACACATAGGCTGGATCATTACAATAGTCCTTGTTATTCTGGTATATATATTTATTAATAAGACAAAGCGCGGTTACGAAATACAGGTAATAGGTGAAAGCGAAAATACAGCCAGGTATGCGGGAATGAATGTCAAAAAGATAATACTTTCCTCTCTGATTCTGAGCGGCGCCCTTTGCGGCCTGGTGGGAATGTTCCAGGTGTCAGGGGTGAACCACACCCTGAGCTATCAGGTGGCAAACGGAGTGGGCTTTACCGCAATTATCACAACCTGGCTTGCAGGCCTAAGCGCTCCGGTGATCGTGCTTGTATGCTTCCTGTTTGCAGTTTTGCAGCAGGGCGGGACGTTTATACAGACGGCTTTTGAAATCCATTCGTCGGTTGCCCAGCTGATCCAGGGAATGATACTGTTCTTTGTGCTTGGAAGCGAGTTCTTTATTCAATACAAACTGGTTCCGAAACACAAATCCGATTCATTGACGAAAAAGGAGGCCTCGGCGTGAATGGAAATTTATTGCATTCAGCTTATCTTTCACGCTTTATAAAAGCCACAAATGTCTTTTTATTACTAAACACAAGCGTGCGGGCACGCATATGGAGGTTTGGATGAGTTTTATAAATATTTTGACTTTTATTCTTACAGGTGCGGTAACCGCCGGGACCCCAATACTTTATGCCACCCTGGGTGAAATAATCACTGAAAAAGCGGGCCAGCTGAACCTGGGCGTGGAGGGTATGATGCTGATTGGAGCCGTTATGGGCTTCAACGCGGCGCTTTCAACTGGCAATCCCGCTCTTGGCATACTCACGGGTATGATTGCCGGAGCCGGAGGCGCTTTGATTTTTGCATTCCTGACCATTACGCTCAGGGCCAACCATATAGTATCAGGTCTTTCTCTCACCATATTCGGGACAGGCTTTTCCAGCTTTGTAGGGCAGAAGATGGTGGGACAGGGGCTGGCGGATTCGGTCAGAAACAGCTTTGCCCCTATAAAGCTCCCTTTGCTGGGAGACATACCAGTACTGGGGCCTGCGCTTTTTAATCAGAACATACTTGTCTACGGGGGATATGTGACCGCCGTCATACTTGCGGTTTATATGTACAAAACCAGAGCCGGACTGAACCTTCGAATGGTGGGCGAGAATCCCGGCGCAGCTGATACGGCGGGAATAAATGTTTCACTGTACAAATACGTTCACATCCTTCTGGGCGGTATGCTTTGCGGAGTGGGCGGGGCCTATATGTCCATGATAACCGTTCCCTCCTGGATGGACGGGGTGACCGGAGGCAGAGGCTGGATCGCTGTGGCTCTCGTAATATTTGTTACCTGGAATCCGTACAAGGCAATGCTGGGAGCATATTTTTTCGGAGCGCTGAGCATTCTGGGGCTGTATCTGCAAAGCTATGTCACCATACCTCAGAGCATTTTCGATATGCTGCCTTATATAGCCACAATTGTGGTCCTGATAATGATATCCTTAAAGAAGAGCAGGGAGAACAATCCGCCGAAGGCGCTGGGAGAACCGTACTTCAGAGAGGAACGCTAAAAGTGTGCCATACAGGGGCCCACCGGAAATATTCCGGCGGACTTCCGCCGTGATATGGCCTGTAAACGGCATTTCACCATTTATACGTATATGGGAGGAAGCATATGAATAAAATAATACGATTGGGAAGTGTATTTTTTACCGTGGTATTGGTTTTATATGCGGTGCTGAAATATTCCTCGGGAAACGGAAAATCAGCCGTATATTATATAATAGCCGCGGCAGGGTTTTTACTCATTGCCATTTCGTACTGGAAGAGAGAAGATAAAAAATAGCCTTGTTAACTACGGCTTATTAATGATAAAATCATTTGTATGGTATTTCGCCTTTGGTTTAAATGTACCGCGAAATGCCAGCTGTGTTAAATTTTATTCGGTTAAGGATGTGTTTTAATGGAACAGATGGAACAAAAGAAGAGGATATTCAGCGGTGTTCAGCCCTCCGGAAACCTGACCATAGGCAATTACCTGGGGGCCATCAAGAACTGGATTCCCATGCAGGATGAGTTTGAATGCCTGTACTGCGTGGTGGACCTCCATACTCTGACAGTGCGGCAGAAGGCTTCCGACCTGAGACAGCGGAGCCTGAATCTTCTGGCTCTTTACATGGCCTGCGGCCTGGATCCTCAAAAAAGCATATTGTACCTGCAATCGCATGTCAGTGCCCATGCGGAGCTGGCATGGATATTAAACTGTTATACGTACATGGGCGAACTCAACAGAATGACCCAGTTTAAGGATAAATCGGTAAAGCACGGAGACAATATAAATGCGGGGCTGTTTACCTACCCCGTGCTGATGGCGGCGGATATACTTTTATATCAGGCCGAGCTGGTGCCCATAGGGCAGGACCAGAAGCAGCATCTGGAAATAACCAGGGATATAGCCGAAAGGTTCAATAATATTTACGGAGATACCTTTACCATTCCCGAAGCATATATTCCCAAAATCGGCGCCAAAATCATGAGCCTTCAGGAGCCTGAAAAGAAAATGTCCAAATCCGATGAAAATGAAAACGCTTATGTATTCATACTGGATTCCCAGGACACCATAATACGC
>JAEWSZ010000055.1 GCA_023397905.1 Bacillota bacterium
GAGGGGGAATATACACCCTCGGCAGAATGGACGGAAGATCAGACTTTTATCACAATTACATAAAAAACATGAAAATGGGGCCTTACGCCGCATGGAACCATATTATGGGCATATATATGGACAACGGTTCCAGCTATAAAATGGCCCAGAGAAACGTAATAGAAAATACGGAAGGGGCTTTTAACGCCACCAATTCGCCAAATCATGACAATATAATAAAATACAATTACTATAACATGGATAATTTCGGGAGCATTTCCGGTTCTAATTCTTCCATTGGAAATATAAAGGTATCGGGTACCGACTGGCCACAGGAAGCCCTGGATATAATTGCGGCGGCAGGTCCGGGAAAAGCTCCGCTGCCGGCTCCTGCAGAACCTGTTAATCTCGCATTGGCAAAATCGGTTACGGCGTCCACAGAAGGTGTAAGGGAATACCATCCTGCACAATATGCGGTGGACGGGGATACAGGCACCAGATGGGCCTGTGTTGAAGGAAATACCGATTGGCAGTGGCTGGAGATAGACCTGGGCGGAGAGTATTCAATAGGAAGTATAAACACGCTGTTTGAGCTGAATTCCGGATATAGCTATAAAATAGAATACTCAACGGATGATCAGGCATGGAATACCTATGTTGACAAAACGGGTTCACAGACATCCCAGAGAAGCAACACCGATACAAGTGAAGTCACCGCAAGGTATATAAAGCTCACCATGAAAAGCTCCAATGGAAGCAGTATCAGTGAAATAAATATTTATCCCGGACAGGGTGGGGCCACTCCCGAGGCAAATTCATTGATTTTAAAGAAGGAAGCCACATTTGATAAAAACCCTGAAAGGCAGCAGGATATTCAGGTCAAAATGGCCTTAAACGGCGGCTCTCTGGTTTCCTTAAACAGCGGAGCAGGGGCTCTGCTCCAGGACAGAGATTATTTGCTGTACTGGGATCAGGTAATAATCAAGAAATCATTCCTAAATACACTCCCGAACGGAGATAACGATATTATATTCGGTTTTGCAACGGGAGACGACCAGACATTGAAGGTAAATGTGCTTGGAGATGACGGAGCCACAAACATCTCTAACAATAAGCCTGTTACGTCGTCATCCCAAAGTAAGGCTCCGGAGCTGGCTGTAGACGGAGATACCACAACCAGATGGGCGCAGCAGGAGGGGCAGTGGAATCTTGAGGGTTGGATTGCGGTGGACCTTGAGGGCGTTTACAATATAACGTCGGTTAACACGATGTTTGAATTGACGAGCGGCTACAAATACAAAATAGAATATTCAATGAATGGAAAGGACTGGCAGACATATGCGGACAAATCAGGTTCCATTACTACCCAGCAGATTGCCAATGATATAAAAGATGTCACAGCCAGATACATGAGAATTAAGGTGTTTTACGAAATGGGTCCCAGTATCTATGAGTTTCGTGTATTTGGAACTCCTGCAGCGCCGGATTCTTCTATTGGGATTTCCGGGGCCGCTTTCGACAAAAATTCTTCGAAACAGTCAGATATAGAGGTAGAAATGAATCTGCAGGGAAATACGCTCACTGGCATAAAAAACAGAACTCTATATTTAAAGCCAGAGGATTATGCCGTTGACGGAAATAAGGCGACTATTAAAAAAGCTTATCTGGCCACTCTGGGGCAGGGAAAGACAAACCTCACTTTTGAATTCAGCTCGGGCAAGAACAGCAAGCTGGAGATAGATGTAACGGAAGTAAACGGCGAAATAAATATAGCATTGGGAAAACCGGTAGTCGCCACGTCGCAGAATACAGACCCCCTGTATGCAACAGACGGGGATGAAACTACAAGGTGGGAGCAGCAGGCCGGTATGAATCAGCCTCAGTCGCTGAAAGTAGATTTGGGCGGACTCTATGATATTACAAAGACCAGTACCGTATTCGGGCAAAATTCCGGCTACAAGTATAAAATAGAATACTCTGCAGACGGAAACATCTGGTCTCTCTATTCGGACAAGACCGGGCAGGCAACCACGCAGCAGAACAATGAGGACCAGAAAGCCGTTAAGGCAAGATATATGCGCTTGAGCATACCTCAGCCCACCAGCGGAGCCGGCGTTTATGAATTTAAAGTATTCACGGTTAAGGAAGGTGAAGCCGCCGATTCTGCAATCAATCCCACTTCGATTATATTTGACAGGAATCCTATGGAACAGGCAGATGCAGTAATTGATATGTCTCTGAACGGAAATACTCTTGCCGCAATCAAAAACGGTGATACAACACTGGCGTTGAATAGGGATTACACCCTGGAAGGCAGCAGGGTAACCATTAGCAAATCATACCTGGCCGCACTCCAAAAAGGTACTGTAAATCTTACCTTCCAGTTCAGCGAAGGTCAGGACTGCATATTGCAGATAAATGTCATAGACACCGGAAATCCGGCGTCATTTACAATAACTCCTGTCGGTCCCGGACTTGTGAGAAACGGAGGCATACAGGCTACGGTTAATGTGAGTCCAACCGTGCTCCGGTATCCGGACCAGGCCGTGGTCCTGTTCCAGTTGATGGAAGGGAATACGCCAAGAGGTATAGTTGCAGTCAGACAAGACATTGATTCCGCGAAGGAAATAACCGCATTCTTCAATGTGAATCCTGCAAATACTTCATACAAAGTAAAAGTATTTGTACTGGACCAGTGGAACAGTGATACAAGCGTGCCTGTGAGCCTGGCCGAAGCAGTGACAGTCCAATGACTGCACAGGACGGAATGTCGGAATCCTTAAGATAAGGAGTAAATATAATGAAAAAAAGATTGATTGGCAGTTTGCTTATTATAGTTTTGCTGACAGGTTTGTTATTTAATAACGCCTATGCAACAGATACTGTTACATTAAACGGCATACCTGACAAAAAACCGGGGGACAGCATTACCGTTTCAGGCAGTACATCACTTGATAAAGTGTCGCTGGTGGTTATCTGCCCAAACACAACCAGACTGTATTTTAATGTGGTGAATGGGGGCGATTTCTCCGATACCTTTACATTGCCGGGAGATGCCGAAACAGGTATTTACACTGTTCAGGCGGGAGAAGGGACAGTGATGGCTTCCAGGACCTTCAGAGTTTCCAGTGCTTCCTCGGGGGGAGGAAGCTCAGGAAACGGGCAAACCGCGGATAATGGCATAAAAATAATTGTGCCCGCGGATGGAAGTATGGTCACAGTTGCGCTTCCCCCACCAGTGCTGGATGAGACGAAAAGGAAGGCAATATCTGCGGTAGATGCCGGAACAATCAGTAAAGCCTTTGAGGCGTCAGGAGCGGATTCCGAAGGAATAAAAACCATAGGGATTGATATTCCGGTGGTTCCGGGAGCAGAGAGCTATACATTGAGGCTTCCGGCCGCTGTTCTTAACTCCCCGGGAACAAATGAAAGAATAGAGGTGCACACCGGTCTGGTTTCGGTGGTACTGCCCGCAAATATACTTTCAAACGGGACGGAAGCGTCAAAAACAGTGGAATTGCACGTGGAAAATGTGGACAAATCGCTGCTCAGCGCCGAGAACAAGTCTGAAATAGGCGATAGACCTGCGGTCGACATCAGCCTCAGGATTGATGGGAAACCGGTACAGTGGAACAGCAAAGGGATAGTTGCAACCGTACTGATTCCATACAGGGCTTCAACCATGGAAATGGAAAATCCTGAATTCATAGTGGTGTGGTATATAGACGAGGACGGTAAAAGGGTAATTATGCCTGATTCACAGTATATTGAGCATAAGAAGGCGGTTTCGTTTACCGCAGCCCATTTCAGCAAATACGCCGTGGCATTTATAATGAAAAAATTTGAAGATATACCGTCCGGTTCGTGGAAGGAAAAGCCTGCGGTGACACTGGCCTCATACGGTATAATAGACGGGACGTCGGATACCCTGTTCAGTCCGGATAAGGGAATAACCAGAGGTGAGTACCTGGGATGGCTTGTTAAAACCACCGGGCTTACGGCCGGGGTAAATGCCAATTTTGAGGATGTTGACAGGGAATATGCATACTATAATGAGATAGGAATTGCCAGGGCCTTAAAAATCACCGCAGGTGTGGGAAACAACAAATACAATCCCGATACAGGCATATCAAGGCAGGATATGATGGTACTTACGGCCAGGGCATTAAAAGCAGCCGGAAATGTTTTACCCTCAATGGGTTCCGGAGACCTGGAGGAATTTTCGGATTCAGGAAAGGTTGCCCAATATGCTCTGGAAGATGTAAGAACAATGGTAAAAGCCGGATATATCAAGGGCAGCGGGGGCAGGATCAACCCTGCGGGTTTTACCACCAGAGCTGAAGCTGCACAGGTATTGTACAAAATATTTACCTCAAAATAAAAATGTGCTCAGGTAAACCGTGTATCTATTTGATTGACACAAAAATACATATGTCATATAATATATGAAAAGTTAGTCTCCGGCATAATACAGGCTGCTGCGGGCAGCAGGTTCCGGAGATCCAGGGATAAAGACTGCGAAAAGAAGAGTAGGCGCCGTACGCTTTTACAGAGAGCCCTTTAGCTGAGAACGGGCGGAGTTGGAAAGCGCTGAACATGGTCTTGGAGTTGCGCACCGAACATATTTGTACCGAAATTGCCATACCTGATTTACACGCATGAAGATATGCGGATATGGTGCGGCGGTGTCAGATGTGATAGGCTGCGACGGGTTTGCCCGTTAAAGCAATAGGGTATAAGGTGAATTTTGCAGCAGGAGCGTCTCAGTTCTGCCGTAATGGTTTATCCGTACTTGATGAGGTCCGTGCCGCGAGGTATGGGCAAATTTGGAGTGGTAACGCGAAGTCAATGACCCGGATGTGCCGGGATTATGCTCTCGTCTCCGAAAATAACAATTTTCGGAGGTGGGAGTTTTTTTATTGCAGAAGTGCGGAAGTGCAGAAGTACAGGAGTGTAAGAGAAAAGCTTAAAAGCAGAATTCAGGAGCGAGGATTCAGGATTCAGAATGAAGGTCAAAGGCAAAATGAGGAAAGCAGAATTCAGGAGAGAGGATTCAGAAATCAGAATGAAAAAGGCAAATACGGAAAGCAGAATACATGGAAGGAGGAATTAGAGATGAATATATTAATAGGGGGCGCATGGCCGTATGCCAACGGCACACTGCACATTGGGCGTGTCTCGGCGCTTATTCCGGGGGATGTACTGGCAAGATACCACAGGGCAAAAGGCGACAGGGTATTTTATGTCTCGGGCAGCGATTGCCATGGGACGCCTGTGGCGATCAGAGCAAAGAAGGAGGGAAAGACTCCGGAGGAAATAAGTGACTTTTACCACGAGGAGTTTATGGAGTGCTTCAATAGATTGGGCTTTAGCTATGATTTATACGATAAGACTTCGTCTCCGGAACACAAGGATTTTGTAAAGGAATTTCACAGCGCCATGTATGAAGGCGGATATATATACGAAAAAAGTGTCCCGCAGTCATATTGCACCGCCTGCCGGAGCTTTCTGGCGGACAGGTTTGTGGAGGGGAAATGTCCGGAGTGCGGCAGGGAGGCCAGAGGTGACCAGTGTGACGCCTGCGGGAAGGTCCTGGAACCGGAGCTGCTTATAGAGCCAAAATGCTCAGTTTGTTCCGCAACTCCGGTATTCAGAGAGACAAACCATTTATACCTTGCCCTTTCAAAGCTGGAGAAGGAGATAAACGGATTTATAGACAGCCATCCCGGATGGAGAAGAAATGCAATAGCCTTTTCAAAAAAATATATTAATGAAGGCTTAAGGGACAGAGCCGTAACGCGGGATCTGGACTGGGGGATAGAAGTGCCAAGGGAGGGATTTGAAACCAAGAAAATATATATATGGGCTGAAAACGTACTGGGCTATCTTTCTGCCAGCCTGCAGGTGGCCAAAGAGCGGGGGGACGACTTTAACGGGCTCTGGTTCGGAGAGGACACACGGCATTACTATGTCCATGGCAAGGACAACATACCCTTT
>JAEWSZ010000060.1 GCA_023397905.1 Bacillota bacterium
CTGGCTGGACGGAATAAAAGTGGGAAGAATAGCTTTTGCACCTCATAAATTGGATTTGGGCATAGTGACAAAAGGGGAACATAAATTGGAAATTGTAGTTTATGGAAATCGGTTCAATACCTTTGGACAGGTGCATCTTCCGGATATCAAGTGGACCTACTGGGGTCCGGACTCATGGAGAAGCCACGGTTCAAACTGGCTTCAGTCTTATCATGTAAAGCCTTTCGGTTTAGTAACGTATCCCGAATTGTTGAGCAAAAATAAATAGAACATCCACATGATTTTATCAAGGGAGAAAATATTGCTGCCGCCTTTTAGACGATGGTCTTGGTAAGTTTATGTCTTTTTTCTTGCCGGCTCAAAAGAATTAAAGATAGACAAGGAGAACTTGTATGGATTTAAGTATCGGTTATGGAAACACCATTCAAAAGATTTCCATCATGGATTCAAATGTAATAGATGTACTCATGGCAAATTCCGTAAAAATACGGGAAAAAGGTTACGAAGCAGTTAGAAAGGCACTGGGGAATCCAATCGGTACCGGTAGGCTGGCCGATATTGTAAAAAATAAACACCGTATAGTAGTCATTACCAGTGATATTACCAGACCAATGCCCACATATGCTGTAATGCCTTTACTGCTGGAAGAATTTCTGAAGGCGGGGGTGAACCTGTCGGAGGTAACTGTCGTGTTTGCCGTAGGAAGCCACCGCGACCATACTGTGGAGGAAATGAAACATATGGTGGGGGAAGATGTCTACAGCAAAGTTAATTGTGTTGATGCGGACGGCAAGGATTTTGTACATATGGGGACGACTACCCATGGAACGCCGGTGGATGTAACGCGTATTGTAGCGGAGGCGGATTGCCGGATATGTCTGGGAAACATCGAGTATCATTGGTTCGCGGGCTATAGCGGCGGAGCAAAAGCCATTATGCCCGGGGTTTCCAGCAGGGCTGCAATACAGGTTAATCAC
Source organism: Bacillota bacterium (assembly GCA_023397905.1). Taxonomy (GTDB): domain Bacteria; phylum Bacillota; class Clostridia; order Acetivibrionales; family DSM-1351; genus Ruminiclostridium. Next base: position 978 of record JAEWSZ010000060.1, read on the forward strand.
AGTTTGCTGACAGACAATGCATCTGTAGTCGCAAATGTAAACAGCCCTGTCAGGGCAGACCTGGAGGAGGCCATCAATTATTGCCCTATTGATTTCATCGTAAATGTAGTACTGAACGAACATAAAGAAATTATTTACGCAGTAGCAGGCCATTATATCGAGGCCCATCGCATGGGATGCCATTTTCTTGACAGAACCTATTCGAAGCCTATTCCGGAATTGGCTGATATCGTAGTTGTTTCCCAGGGCGGAATGCCAAAAGATCTGAATCTTTATCAGATGCAGAAAGCTCTGGATAATGCCAGGCATGCGGTCAAAGAAGGTGGAATCATCATTTGGGTGGGAGCTGCAAAAGAAGGACTGGGCGAAAAAGTATTTGAGGAATGGATGCTCAATGCAAAATCACCTAAGGATATCTTGCAAGGGATTAAGAAAGATTTCAGACTGGGAGGGCACAAGGCGGCAGGGATTGCTTTGACGTTGGCGACCGCTGAGATTTATCTTGTTTCGGAATTGGATGCCGCTCTGGTCAGACGGATTTTCATGACGCCTTTTGAGCATACACAACTGGCATTGGAGCAGGCGTTTAAGCTAAAGGGCAAAAACGCCAGGGTGATGGTAATGCCGTATGGCGGTTCTACTTTGCCCTTGTTAAGCAATTAGCTGTGAAGCGACGGAGCACGCGGTGAGGACCACCGGCAGAAAAGCTTTGGCAGATCGTTAAAAAAGTTTGGATTTCCAAAGTAAAATTGATATAAAATGAAATAGAAGAGGGGGCTTTTTAATGCATGCATTGGAAAAAATTTTAGCGAGGGCAAGTGGGAAAGAATCGGTTAATACCGGCGAAATAGTAATGGCTAAAGTTGATTTTGCTGAAATCAACGATTTATATTTACAGACAATTTATTCTTTTCGGGAAATGAAAGGAACAAAAGTATGGGATAAAGAAAGAGTGGCGTTTGTATTTGATCATTATGCGCCATGCCCGACTATAAAAGCTGCGCAAAACCACAAGGCAATGCGGGAATTTGCTGAAGAACAGGAGCTCAAATTCCATTTTGACATTAACATGGGTGTATGCCATCAGGTAATGCCGGAGGCGGGTTTAGTTTATCCCGGCATGATCATGGTTGCAACGGATTCGCATACAACAACTCATGGTGCTTTTGGTGCAATGGGGACCGGTGTGGGTGCTACCGACCTGGCGACTATCATGATAACCGGGGAATTATGGATGCGTGTTCCGGAAATCGTTGAAATCCGCATTGACGGGACTCCGAAACCTGGAGTAATGCCAAAGGATGTCATACTGTACATTCTTGGCAAAATAAGAGCTGACGGAGCGGTCTATAAGGCAATTGATTTCACCGGAAGCTATGTGGAGAGTCTGGATGTCCCAGGTAGAATGGTGATCTGCAATATGGCGGTGGAAATGGGGGCAAAAACCGCATATATGCAGCCTAATGAAAAGGTGTTGGATTATGTCGGCAAAAGAGCAGTTCGTCCATATGAAGTAGTCCATACGGACAAAGATTATGTTTATGAGGAAAGTTATAAATTTGAGATAGATGGGCTGGGTCCTCAAATCGCCAGGCCATCCAGTGTTGACAATGTTATCCCAATTGAACAGGTGGGAAAAGTAAAAATCAATCAGGCGCTGATCGGAACTTGCACGGGCGGACGTGTAGACGACATAGAAGCGGCAGCGAACATACTGCGGGGCAGGAAAATTCCCAAAGAGGTCCGGTTGCTTGTTATTCCGGCATCTGCAGAGGTTATGAAGGAATGCGTGGCAAAGGGATATATTCAGGACTTGATGGAGGCCGGTGCTACCGTTTCCACACCGGGTTGCGGACCTTGCCTCGGTGCTCATGAAGGAGTTCTGGCACCTGGAGAAGTATGTATTACGGCTTCTAACCGCAATTTTCCGGGAAGAATGGGCAGCGGCGAATCATTCCTTTATCTCGCATCTCCGGCTACGGTGGCGGCGTCGGCGTTGAACGGCTTTTTTACGGCTCCGGGTTTGTAATGCGGTAATTCCGTCTGAAAAGCATTTCAGGGCAGGAAATATAATATTGGAAAAGGGTACATTTTTAATAAGGAGGAAATGAGGATGAACACAAATTACATGGGAAATGTTTTGGTATTGGGAAACAATATAGACACGGATCAAATTTATCCGGGAAGATTTCTGGATATTACGGACCCAAAGGAAATAGGGAACCATTGTCTCAGCGGAATAAATCCGAAGTTTGCTTCAGAATTTGTAAAGGGAGATATCATCGTAGCCGGAACAAACTTTGGATGTGGCTCCAGCAGGGAGCATGCGCCCATTGCGTTGATTCATATGGGGGTAAGCGTGATTCTGGCAGACTCCTTTGCAAGGATTTTTTTCCGCAATGCAATTAATCTTGGACTTCCGCTGATTGTTTGCAATGGAATCAGTAAGAAAGTGAAAGACGGTCAAAAAATAGCGGTGGAATTGATGGCAGGTACTGTTACTATTCCTGAAACAGGGGAAATCATCCGGGCGGAAAGTCTTGGAAATCACGCCCTGAAAATTCTGGAAGCAGGTGGAATCAAACCAATGATGCAGGCGAGATTGTAAGGATCAGAAATACAAAAAGCGACTTTCAGCCGGCTAATTGACTTTGCGTATTTTACATAAGCTATGAAAATTCCATGACGGTAAAGGGAGCGTTCTGTGAATCCGTCAGAAGGACATACCATTTCCCGTCGGGGCCCTCCACCAGCAAGGGGTACAAAAGCTCTCCAAGTTTGGCGGGGGCCTTGTATTCAATGCGCAGACGCCTGACTGCAAAATCCTCGGGCAAAAACTCCATTGCGGCCTCAATATATTTCGCATTGTTCATGTGGTGGTTGAGGTCTATATCGCTGCGCCTGACCGGAAAGGCGTTCAGGCTCCGGGCCGGTATTCCGGGCAGGCTGATCTTTTTGTCCAGGTATTCCATATCAAATTTCTCATCAATGGTAACCCTGTCTATTTCCTCCTGGGGCAGTCTGGCCATTTTTCCGGTCTCCATATTGACGAAAGCGCCGATGCACCATGTCATAACACAGGGACGGCCGTCGCCGCCGTACATGACCGTATTGCGGTAGCCAAAGGAACGCCTGCATTCATAAACCCGCGTCTGAACTGCTATGTTTTCGCCGTGAACCGGCAGGCGTATAATATCTATCTGCCTTGAAGCGATAAACATTCTCATGTTGTTGGCTTCGAAAAATGCCCGGACGGAAGGCTCGGACTCCATCCACAGCAGGGAGCAGTCCTGAATGACATCAATGGCTCCGGACAGTCTCATAATTCCGTTGGTATCGGTGCGGCTGGAACCCACACGCTCCACAATTGTGTACATATGATTTTCACTTCCTTTATAATCCGTAATTTCCCGTAATCCCGCAATTTATGTCTAAAATCCTTACAGAGGAGAATTAGAATTACGGCACATGACATTTCATTATATTCTATCACAATGCTGTACCCAGTCAACATTACCTTTGTGTTTTGGGGGATTGTGTGTTATAATATTTTCTCGATAGGCAAAAGAAGTAGTCATTTTTATTAAAGTAAATTGATATAAATTATATATATTCATATTTACTGCTGCATTGACTATTTTTACAAAAAAAACAGGGTGGCGCAGTATTCTAGTCAGTACTCATGGTTCTGAAGACGGGCCTAAAAATCCGTTTAAGGGCACATCGATGAAGTTCCTTGTGCCGGCTTGCTACGCCCAGTGGTGGGTTGGTGCTGGGAGTTAAGGCTTAGGGGCGATCTGCAATGGCATGCGGGCGTTGACCCCTTTTCCGTGGAGACCCTGACTTGTGGGTGAAAAGTTAAGCTTCGTGCTTACCACCTC
>JAEWSZ010000101.1 GCA_023397905.1 Bacillota bacterium
GTCCATGAACTGTTCAAATATCATACTGCCTTTTTATTTTCAGGATGTAATAAACCTGTCGCCCTCTGCTACAGGCCTTTATATGATGACTTACCCGCTTGTGCTGTTTGTGGTGGCCCCGGTCAGCGGGCATATATCCGATAAAATAGGATCTGAGCTGCTGACCTTTATAGGGCTGCTCATATTTTGTGCGGGATTTTTCTTTATGGCCACCATCAATCAGAATTTTCAGCCGGTCAGGCTTGTCATAACTATTGCGCTGATGGCCCTGGGAAACGGCATGTTCCAGTCGCCCAACAACTCTCTTGTCATGTCCTCGGTACCGAGAGACAGGGTCGGCATCGCCGGAAGCATAAACGCGCTGGTCAGAAACCTGGGAATGGTGGTGGGAGTGTCTGTTTCCACGCTGGTACTTTACGGTGTCATGAGCAGCAAGCTGGGCTATGCCGTGACGACTTTTGTCAGCGGAAAAGAAGCGGAATTCAGCTACGCCATGAGCATAACCTATATCTGCACGGGAGCTCTGTCGCTGATAGGCGCGGCTTTGACAGCCTTCAGACTGTTCGGCAGAAAGAAAAAATTTCTATAGCTCTTATACAGTAATAAACATAGTAATTAATATACTGGAATACTTTAAATAAAGTGAATTATTTAAAGTATTTCAAACAGGTCTGCCGGATTTTTCAGAAAATAGTCGGCGTCTATATTTTCCGCGTTATTTGTGCCCCAAAGAGCCAGGGCAAATTTAACGCCTGCATTTTTTGCACACATTCTGTCAAAGACGGTATCGCCTATATAAAGCGTTGCAGCAGGGTCAGCATTCATTTTTTTCATGGCGGCAAGCAGCGGTTCGGCTTCCGGCTTGTGCTTCACAGTGTCGTTGGAACACACCACGGAGGCAAATCTATGGAGGAATTTCTGCAGGCTGGGATCGATCTCCAGTTCATAGTCAGACCGTGAGGTGACCACCCCCAAAGGGATATCCATAGCCGCGAGCCTGTCTATTGTTTCTGCGATTCCCGGGAAGGTCCTGCTGCGGGAAAATCCCTCTTCCAGATACCTGTAGTACTCCTCCAGCGTGGCTTTGATATCTGTAAAGCCATATCTTTCAAGAGATTTCGGGGTGGGTACTCCATAGCCCTTCAGCATTTCCTCATCAGTAAAATATCTGCCGTATTTTTTGAAAATTAAGGTCTGATATGCGTAAAATACCGCCTCCTCAGTATCTATCATGGTGCCGTCTACATCGAATATAACGTATCTGTACATTTTTACCCCCAGTTTTGATAGAAGTGCCGTAACAAGAGCTATTATACCATGAAAAGCGGCGGGGGTTAAAAGAAATTATGCTTATAGCCATATAATTTTGAAAGATAAAATATGACCAGAAAACAGGCGCCTGTTGAAAGAAACACGTTAAATACGATCAGATTGTCCGGAATCAGATTGTTTACAAGTTTTACGCAGAAATATCCGACCAGGCCGAATATGGAGAACACAGGAGCTTTTGCAAAGGAGAACCTGATCTCGCAGTTTTTGCATATCTCGTACATATTCAGCACCAGCGCTGTCATGGAGGTTATAGCCATTGAAATGCCGAACCCATAGATATTCAGAGCGGGAATACCTGTCAGGATAAATACCAGAAGCAGTCCCTCCACAGAGACGATAATGGAATTTCTGAGGTTGACATTCTGCTTGCCCAGTCCGTTCAGAATTCCGAAGGAGGCCGAAGAAACAAAGCTTATAAAGTTGCATATCCCGGCCACCATGATCATGTTGCCCAGGTCGTTCCTGCCGTAAAAAAGCATGCCCAGCTCCTTTGGGATGCATATGGAGACTATAAGGGTACCCAGTCCCACAAGGTACGATATCCTGAGTACCTGTGAGATCCTTTTCCCGGTGCTCCACAGATCCTTTTTGCTCAGGCTAAGAGACATGTCGGGTATCATCACCGTCATCATGGAGCCCACTATGATAAACGGCAGATTTACTGTGGTAAAAGACATGCCGATAAATTTTCCTATCAGTTCCAGCGCGCTGTCATAGCTCATTCCGGTGCTGATAAGGCGCCTCGGGAGGATCAGCGTAGAGGCCGTGCCCAGTATGGAGGTCAGAAACCCGTTAACGCAAAGGGGGCACGAAATCACAAGTATGTCTACCAGCAATTGCAGAGGATTTTTTATTTTGGTCTTAACAGGCACGAGCTTGCGGGAGAAGAGCCTGAAGGCCGTAAACAGCATAATCAGACTGATGGCCTCTCCTACGGCGAGGGCGAAATAGGCTGTGGTCACGGCGCCCTTTACGTTCTTAACGGACAGTATGTACAGCGTGGCCAGAAGTATGGTCACCCGGATGCATTTTTCCAGGATGTCGATGCCGGCGGGGATGGTGAATTTTTCAAAGCCGTAAAAGAAGCCCTTGAATATTGCCGACATGGGGATGAATACCAGGGCCGGGCAAATTATCTTCAGGGCCTCGGTAGCTCTGCTGTCTTTGATTAAAAAGGCACTGATGTTTGAGGCGTTTACAAAAACCAGCAGTGCCACGCAAATGCTCCACATCCCCATGAAGCAGATGGTGACCTTGACGGTCCTGTGGAGATTCCGGTAATCCTTTTTGCTGCTGTAAACCGCACAAGTCCTGGAAGTCGCGGTAATAAGGCCGTCTGTGGTCAGGCATAGCAGAAGCGAGTATACCGGCATAATAAGGCCGTACAGGCCAAGGCCTTCGGCACCAAGTTTTTTTGAAAGAATTATGGAAAAGGCGAAGCCTATAAATCCGGTTATCAAATTGGAAAAAGTCAATATTGCGGAGTTTTTATAAAATTTATCCAGTCCCATTTAATCATTGCTCCATATGCGGTAAAATGTAAATCCTTATTAATAAAGGGTATTCAACAGGAAGTCCCAATATTACAAACCGGAAGGGGCAAAAAACATATGAAGAATTAATAAGATTATCCATAATATGCCAAGATACAACCATTTAATAATATTTCAGTTATATACATAAAATTACTCTGTAACTGATAATTATATAAACTAAAGTATTGATGTACGAGGTGATATTTTGAACAAAAAAGTGAGTGCGCCTTTGATTATCGTTTTTTTTATAATAACAGTATTTATTGGAACATTTTCTATAGCCGCACAAGAGAGAAAAAATCTCAATCAAAGTGAACTGTGCTTACAACTTCATTTTGACGCAGCGGATAAGACTTCATTTACAGTACCACAAGGTTCTATTCAAGAGCTATATCAGGATATCATATCTACTCTTTTAATACCTTACATTACTTCAGAAGTAGATAGCTACTATAAAAATTATTTAAAAGAATTACCCGGAGTAGATCCTGGTTATATTTCCTTTCAGAATATTATAAGGCCTAATGGAGATAGAACATCAGAATTTGAAATTAAGCTTTTAGTCAAACCTTATATTGGTCCTCATATTGTAGTTGGAGAAGACTTAATAAACATAAGAGTAAAATATGGAAGTATACCTAAAGTAGAGAGATTTGAACACATTAAAAGTTATAAACTTCCACCAAACTATCAAGAAATAATTATACAATGACCATTACAGTAATGCATACCCGCATATAGTTATTGTTTCTCTCGCTGCATGTGAAATTAAATAATAAAAATTGAAGTTATAAATAGAGGCCGCTTCGTTTACAAAGCAGCCTCTATTTGTTGATTAAATAATAGATAAAAACGATCTGAGCCAGTATGATCAGCGGGATTATGGCCATAAAATACCAACGGCGGGTCTTGTGATTGAAAAAGAAGAGTCCGATATACACTCCCAGGCTGCCTCCGAGTATGGAAAGCATGAAAAATGCTCTTTCAGGTATACGCCACAATTTATTTTTGGCCTTGTATTTATCCAGTGACACTAAAACAAATCCGAAAATATTCAATACCACCAGTATAAAAATTATAATACTCTGCATATGCACACTCCATTACGCATATAGTAACAAAATCCGTTTGCTGCAACATGTGAAATAAATTACACACAGTAAACGCAAACTTATAAAAATCCGTTTGCGGATACATGTAAAAATAAAATATACACAGTAAGCGCAAACCCACAAAAATCCGTTTGCGGATACTGTAAAAATAAATTATACACAGTAAGCACAAACCCACAAAAATCCGTTTGCAGATATGTGTAAAATAAATTACACACAATAAGCTCAAACTCGCAAAAATCCGTTTGCGGATTTTTGCCGTGCGAAGTATCCACGATGTTTGCATTAAATGGTGCTTCGCACTTTATAATATAATAATACAATAACATACGGCTAAAAGGCAAACTTAATTGACAGGATATTAATAATATGTTAATCTTTCATAAATAATTTTTGCAGGTTAACGCTTCAGCGTATCAAAAAAGGTTTATGACAGGAGATGGAATATATGGGCACATTTGAAAATGTTAAAATCGTAAAAGAGGCCAATGTCTATTTTAACGGCAATGTCACCAGCCGTACGGTTATTTTCCCGGATGGCGAAAAGAAAACCCTGGGGATAATGATGCCCGGAGAGTACGAATTCGGCACCGCCGACAAGGAGATCATGGAGATAATGGCGGGAAAGCTGCTGGTTTTGCTCCCGGAGAGTGATAATTGGGTGGAAATAAACGGCGGACAGGTATTTGAAGTAAAGGCCCATTCAAAATTTAAACTCATTGTAAAGGAACTGACGGATTACTGCTGTTCATATGTGAAAGAATGAGAATAAGGACGCGGATTGAAACAAAGGCATATTACCGGGCGGCAGGGTAACATGTCTTTTTCTTTACATATGGGCAGCCGGGCAGACAATTTTCAAATTGCCGAGTATCTGTATATTACAGGGCGGAGGAAAGAAAATTTTTATAAAGTCGAAAAATTTTCTGATGATGCGATATAATAAGGTTAACAAAAATTTTCTGAAGTCTGTGGGTGAGGTAATGAATTTTAATTTATTGGACTTGAGTTTTTTCGGCATTATATTGAAAGTAGTGCTTGTTGTAATCATATATATCATAATAGTTCAGGCTTTGAAAATTATGTCCAGAGATGTCAAAAGAGGCGGAGGCAAAGGCGGCAAAAACCTGGGATGGAAGCTGAGGCTGGAGTATGAAGGAGACGGTGGCAGCTTTGTGACCGGGGATATCATACCTATCGGAAATAAGCTTACCATTGGCAGGAACCAGTCAAATCACATGGTACTTCCATCACAGTCGGTATCAAATTACCACGCCGTGGTATATTTTGAAGACGGACGGTACATGCTGGAGGACATGAATTCCACCAACGGCACTTTTATAAACGGCTTGAAGGTGGACAAAAAGAGCCTGCAGCCCGGCGACGAAATATGCATTTCACAGACTGTGCTGGTGGTTACCGATGACGAATAGGCGGAAGGCGCAATAGATTAAATTTTACCCCGTACGCCGGTGGAAGGCTCTTGCCCGGCGCGTTGGGGCACAGGTGGTAAAATGACTAAACGGTTGAGAACTCTGCAAATTTCCATATATATATTTCTGTTTTTTGGCTTTTTGAATTTATCTTTTCTCGGAAAGCCCATTGATCCCACGGCAGGTATATTTTTCGCAGTGCTTGTGGTGATTATCGCTTTGACGTCATGGGTCCTGAAAAGATTTTATCCCATGGGCGACCGGGTCATATTCCTGCTGGCGATCCTGCTTTGCTCCATAGGCCTGATTATGCTTTTCAGGCTTGACAAGGCCACGGCGATAAAGCAGCTTTCCTGGCTTGTGCTGGGGATCGTCATGTTTTTATTTATAGTGATATATCTAAAAAAGGGCATTTTGAAGTATTCCAAATACAGGTATGTTTTTCTGGCAGGAACAGTAGTATTTATGGCCATGGCCACATTTGTGGGCGTGGAAATACTGGGGGCGAAAAACTGGGTGAAGATCGGTTCCTTTGGCTTTCAGCCCTCGGAATTCGGAAAGATATTCCTCATCCTGTATCTGTCAACGGCGCTCTCCCGGCTGACCTCAAGAAAACAGCTCATAGAGCCGGGAATAGTCATATGTATTTCCCTGGGCTTTATGGTGATCCAGCGGGACCTGGGGACTGCGCTCATAATATTTGCCGTTTCGGTAACCATGGTATATCTCGCCACTTCAAAAAAATCCTATGTCCTGATTTCAATGGGCTTGTTCACGGCGGGAGGCTTTGCCAGCTACGCCATGTTTGACCACATCAGAAGGCGGTTTATGATCTGGCTGCATCCCTGGAACTATGTCTACAATGAAAGCTACCAGCTGGTGCAGTCCATGTACGCCATCGCCATGGGCGGATTTTTCGGAAGAGGCCTGGGAATGGGACATCCGGGATATGTGGCGGTCAATGAATCCGACTTTATTTTTTCGGTTATATGTGAGGAAATGGGCCTGCTCATGGGCTTTGCAATTCTCATACTGCATTTTCTGCTTTTTTACCGGTCAATCAGAAGCGCCCTGCATGCCGAAAACAATTTTACAAAGCTGCTTACGGCCGGCCTGAGCGTTATGATAGCGACACAGACCCTTGTAATAGTCGGGGGCGTGACGGGCTTTATTCCGTTGACAGGCATAACTCTGCCATTTGTGAGCTATGGAGGGACCTCACTGCTCATAAGCTTTTTATCTCTGAGCATAATACAAAAGGTTTCGGAGGGCGACGAAAATGGATAATTTAACAATTAACATAAAGAGAGTAATGGTGATTTTTTTAATAGTTTTTGTAGTCCTGATAAGCTACCTGTCATACTTCACTCTGGTCAAGGGGCCAGGAATCGTCACGAGGCCCGACAACAGGAGAATGTGGGATATCAGGAACAAGGTTGTCAGGGGCACCATTTATGACAGAAACGGAAAAGAGCTGTCTGTAAGCGAAAAGGCAAAGAATAATGAATATAAACGGGTATACAACGGCGGAGCCGCCGCCGCGCATGTTCTGGGCTACTATGACGCGCAGTACGGGATAACGGGGCTGGAAAACCTGTACGACAGCTATCTGTCCAGCAATATATCGGCCTCATTTTTCGCATGGGTGGGCAATGGGTTTAAAGAAGTGGATAAAAACGGCGACGACGTGTATTCCACCCTGGATTACGGGCTGCAGAAAACGGCATATGACGCTCTGGGGTCATCCCGGGGTTCGGTGGTGGTCCTGAAGGTGGATACGGGAGAAATACTGGCAATGGTATCAAAGCCTTCCTATGACCCCAACAACCTCAGCAAAATATGGAAGTCATTGAATGAAAATGAGCAGAGGCCGCTGTTAAACAGGTCCGTTTCCGGCCTGTATCCCCCGGGCTCCACTTTCAAGGTGGTGACCGGAATAAGCGCCCTTGAGAACATAGAGGGAATAGAAAAGGAAATCTTTAACGACACGGGCAAGCTTAAGCTGGGAGAGGATTATACCCTAAGCAACGATAAGGGAAAAGCCATGGGGAAGATCAATTTTGAACAGGCCATGGTCAAATCCAGCAATGTATTTTTCGGGAATCTGGGCATAAGGCTTGAAAACGATCTTTTTAAAACGGCCGAAGATTTCAGGTTCAACAGGGACATTCCCGCAGACGGGATCATAATCGACAAAAGCAGATTTCCAAGCTATAAGTCAAATGAAAAGGGAAATCTGGCCCAGAGCGGCATAGGCCAGGCGGAAGTGTTGGCGACACCTGTCCAGATGGCGCTGGTGGCACAGACCATAGCCAATAACGGCGTGATGATGAAGCCCACGCTTGTAAACAAGGTGACGGATTACAATGGAAATGTGATAAAATCGCTGACTCCATCCTCTATTGGTGAAGTCACATATCCCGGATATGCCACCGAAATAAGAGGCTTTATGCGGAAGGTAGTCAGCGGAGGAACGGGTACAAGGGCAGGTATAAGCGGTGTACAGGTATGCGGGAAAACAGGTACGGCGCAGCATATAGAAAGCAAAACGCCCCATAGCTGGTTTATAGGCTTTGCCCCCTACAACAAGCCTGAGATAGCTATCGCCGTGATAGTGGAGGACGGCGGTTACGGCGGTACTGCCGCCGCTGCCATATCTGCAAAGGTGATGAACAAATATTTTTAAGCTTCTCTTGAAAAATCAGCCGCGGCTGCCATGAAATGTATTATGCAGTTCAATATATTTTAATATAAAGTGGAGAGATTAAGATAAGACGATATGATATTTAATGCCGGCGGGATGGTAGAAAATTATGAAGAGAAAATCGCTTATTGTACTTTTAACCACTTTATTAATATCCGCAAATAGCTTTCAGCCCTGGGGATACGGAATAGCATGCGCTGATACGGGAGCCCCCTTTTCAATGCTGTGGTTCACTGACACCCAGTACTATGCCCGGAGCTTTCCTGAAATATATGATTTCCTGGGGGATTGGATGGTCCGGCAATATGAGCGGGGAGATTTCGGATATGCAGTCAACACGGGAGATATTGTGGATAACGCCTCAGCCACAGAGCAATGGGAAGTTGCTGACCGCAATTTCAGAAAGCTGGATGATGCGGCGGTCCCATACGGAGTCCTGGCCGGAAACCATGATGTGGCAATAAACGGCTTGAATTACCATATGTTCTTCAGATATTTCGGAGCGGCCCGTTTCAGAGGCAAATCCTGGTATGGCGGAAGTATGGAAAATAACCGCAACCATTATGACCTTATAACCCTGGGAGGCCACGACTTTGTGATTCTTTACCTGGGATACGGCACGTCCTTTTCCGGCAAAACTATAAAATGGTCCAATTCGGTCCTTAAAAAGTACGGGGACAGGACTGCCATACTGGCCATGCACGAGTACCTGCGGAGTGATGCTTCCATGACTCCGGCTGCAAGTCTGGTATTTGACAATATTGTTATAAAAAATGACAACGTGAGGCTGGTACTCTGCGGGCATTACCACGGAGCCGCCAGATCGGTGAAAAGAGTTTCCAATCCTGACGGCAGCACCAGAGCGGTAATTGAAATACTTTCAAATTATCAGAAGGGACCCAGGGGCGGCGACGGATACTTGCGGTATCTGAACTTCAATCCTTCCGCAGGGACACTCAATGTGATAACCTATTCTCCCTATACGGACAAATACAATTTTTTTAAAGCAGGGGACGACAGCTTTACAGAAAGCATAAGGCTGGTGGATTGAAAGGTCGCCGCTTTTCTTGCCTTTGATTCTGTGATATCATTGTTAAGGCATAATTCACAGGGAACAGGATAAGTTTTGAAATAAATTTTAATAAATTATAAATGGGGAACCGGGCCCATGCCGTCTTTCATGATGTTTTGTGCGAGAGGCGGGGCATGGGCATATTTATTATGAAGCAACAGAAAGAAGGAATACAATGGAGATCAGCATGTTTGAGGTCCTTGGACCTGTCATGATAGGACCTTCCAGCTCACATACCGCCGGAGCCGCCAAAATAGCCAGAATAGCCAGGCGTGTTGCCAATGAAGACGTCAGGAAGGTTGATTTTGGGCTATACGGCTCTTTTGCCAAGACATATAAAGGCCATGGGACCGATAAGGCGCTTGTAGCGGGTATCCTGGGTATGCTGGAGGACGATGAGAATATAAGGAACTCCTTTTCCATTGCCCGCAGCCAGGGAGTGGAGTACCGGTTTCACGAAACGGAATTGAAGGACGGACATGAAAATTCCGTGGTGATTGAAATCTATGACAGCAATAATATATGCCATAAGGTAATCGGGGCTTCTGTAGGAGGGGGCCGGATACTGATTTCAAATATAGATGATTTTGAGGTGGAGATCGCCGCTGAAAATCCCGTGATAATAACAAGGCAGAATGATAAAAAGGGAGTAATCAGCGATATAACCTCGCTGCTGGCAAAAAACAATATAAATATTGCGGTTATGAGGGTCAGCAGGAAAGAAAAAGGCTCTGAGGCGTCAACCGTAATAGAGACCGACGACGAGATCCCATTGGGCATAATCCAACAGCTGAGCCGGATTAAAAATATTAATGACGTTAAGGTGTTGAATTTCACTTGATTATGGAGAAAAACATGTACAGTACTGGAAAAGAGCTATTAGAGCTTGCAAACATAAAAAAAGCCAGGCTTTCAGATATTATTCTGGAAAACGAAATCAGGATCAGCGGCAGATCCGAAGCAGATATAAAAGAGCTCATGCGAAAAAGGTATAATATCATGAAGGATTCCGCGGAGAAGGCGCTATTAACGCCCCAGGAGACGGTGGGAGGCATGATAGCCGGGGATTCCAGGAGGCTCAATGAATATACGGTGAGCGGAAAAGCCATATCCGGAGATTTTATGGGGAAAATCATGGCCAGGGCGCTTTCCTGCTGTGAAGTGAACGCATCTATGGGGCGTATCTGTGCGGCGCCTACCGCAGGGTCCTGCGGAATAGTTCCGGCGGTGATAATCTCGGTGTGCGAAAAGCTGGAGCTGGACGAGGATAGTGCTGTCAAAGGGCTTATCACCTGCTCGGGAATAGGTGCCATCATTGTGAAGCATGCCACGGTATCGGGAGCAGAAGGCGGGTGCCAGGCCGAATGCGGAGCTGCCGCGGCTATGAGTGCGGCGGCAGTGGTTGAACTGGCCGGCGGAACACCGGAAATGAGCCTGCATGCTGCGGCAATTGCGTTGAAGAACATACTGGGGCTTGTTTGCGACCCTGTGGCCGGCCTGGTGGAAGTACCCTGCGCAAAGCGCAATTCCTCCCAGGCGGTAAATGCGGTTACCTCCGCAGACCTGGCCCTGGCTGGCATTAAAAGCAACATACCCTTTGACGAGGTGGTGGAGGCCATGTACCACGTTGGAAAAATGCTTCCGTACCAGCTGAGGGAAACAGCCATTGGCGGAATCGCAGGATCGGAAACGGCAAAAAAAATAGCCGCAAAAATATTCGGAAGATGATTTTTGCAGCTGTTTTTTTATTTTCTGTTTGCGATGCCGGTGCTGTTTACTGAAAATATATATTCAGTACAATTATACACTTTGATCGAAATTTTTCCCTATACTGGGATTTACGCTCAGTTCCATCATTTTCGTAAGATCTGCGGCGTCCTGAGAAGCGCTGTCCATTGCCATCTTGGCAACGGCAATTCCGGCCTGCTCTTTTAAAAAAGCCTGTGATGCATTGACTGATAAAGATTCAATATCCATCTATCCCGCTCCTTTGCATAAATAATAAACCGGTAAAATTTTACTGTGCAACATAATTTTACACCTTTTGATATAAAACTACAATAAAAATAATGTTAAAAGATGTTAAAAAACATAAAAAGATGTTTAAAAAGATATTAAATGATATATATCAGATTGGGATTTAGCTGTATAATTTATTTAATAAAATAT
Organism: Bacillota bacterium; assembly: GCA_023397905.1. GTDB lineage: Bacteria > Bacillota > Clostridia > Acetivibrionales > DSM-1351 > Ruminiclostridium. The sequence goes on from JAEWSZ010000101.1 coordinate 11,358, forward strand.
ACAGATGGGGTGAGATAATGGATTTCAGGGAGTTGGAAACATTTTTGGATAACATTACAAAATGGAGGATACCCGGAGCGGATTGTATAGTATACCATAAGAACAAACAGGTTTTCAGGCACACCGCGGGCTATGCCGACATTAAGTCAAAAAGGCCGGTTACCGCCGACAATATTTACTGCCTGTATTCGGCCACTAAAGTGATCACCTGTGCGGCGGCTCTTCAGCTTTTTGAAAAAGGTAAATTTTTAATGACAGATCCGGTTTGGGAGTATTTACCTGAACTTAAGGAAATGTATATTCAAAAGACCGATGAAAAGGGAAGGGCCGAATTAATAAAAGCCGTAAACAGTATCAGCATACGGGATCTGTTCACAATGTCGGCAGGTTTTACATACAATATGGATACGCCGGCTATTCGGGCTGTAAAAGAAAAAACAGGAAACAGATGTCCGGCAAGGGAAATAATAAAAGCCATTGCCAGCGATCCTCTGCTGTTCGAACCCGGGACACATTGGAACTACAGCTGGTGTCATGATGTGCTGGGAGTGCTTATAGAAGTTATCTCAGGCCGTAAATTGAGCGAATATCTGAATGAAAATATTTTTGAACCCCTGGAAATGTCAGATACGGGTTTCTGCCTCCCCGAGGACAAAAAGTCCAGGATGGCGACCCAGTACAGATTTGACGATGAAAAGAATATTGCGGAAGAAATACCCTCGGACAATGCTTTTGTAAGTGAGTTTGAGAGCGGAGGAGGAGGTTTGATTTCGTCTGTGGACGACTACATAAAATTTGCAAATGCGCTTTGCAATAAGGGAAGAAGCCAAAAGGGCGAACAGATTTTAAGCGGGTGCACCATAGATTTAATGAGGACGAATCAACTGGATGAAACTTCATTAAAGGATTTCAACTGGATACAAATGCGCGGATACGGATACGGTCTGGGTGTCCGCACAATGATAGATCCGGCAAAAGGAGGCTCCCTGGGACCTGTAGGAGAATTCGGCTGGGGAGGAGCTGCGGGATCATATGCCATGATTGACCCTGACAGCGAATTAGCGGTGTTTTACGCACAACATCTGTTGAACAACCAGGAGCCTTATGTTCATCCGAGAATAAGGAATATAGTATATAAATGCCTGGATACATGATATTATTACGAAAGGAAAGAGTGCAGCTATGACAATGCCGGAATGGAACGGTTTTAAGCGGATCGATTTTAAATTCAGCGGTAAGGAGGCAATACTGATATTCCCGGAAGAGGGAAGCGGAACAGGCCGGTGGCTGTTAAAAACGGAATATTTTGATGCATTTCCGGATATGGAAATAGAATTTCTGAAAAGAGGATTTCACCTGGCTTATGTGAAAAATGTGACCCGGTGGGGCAGCGAGGAGGACCAGGACACAAAATTTGAGCTTGCAAAATTCCTGTCAAGGGAATACGGGTTGTCTTCCAAATGCGTTCCCATAGGTATGAGCTGCGGCGGGCTCCATGCCGTAAATCTGGCGGCCAGCCATCCCGAATGCGTGTCCGTGCTTTATCTGGACGCTCCCGTAATGAATCTGCTGAGCTGTCCGGCTTCACTGGGGAAGGCCAAGTATGACGAGGAACTCTGGAAGGAATTTTATGAGCACAAGGGAATCACCCTGTCGGAGCTCATAAGCTACAGGCAGCATCCCATTGACAAGATGGACATATTGCTGAAAAATAATATTCCAATAGCAATGGTGTATGGAGACAGCGATACTGTAGTGCCATATTCCGAAAACGGTGCCATACTTGAAAGGTACTACAGGGATAACGGCGGCACAATACTTGCCATAGGCAAGGAGGGCTGCGGGCATCATCCCCACTGTCTGAAGGATTCTACCCCGGTTATTGAGTTTATTGCTGAGCACTGCAGGTAAAAGGGCCTGTTTTCTGTTCAGGGGCTGTTGCAATTCCTTGACTGGGGCAATAACAAAAAGTATAATATTCCAAAGGGTCTAAAAGCACCTGCAACCCTTACATTCAAAAGTTGAGGAACGGCAATAGCATGAATTTATTTGAAAATAAAGATTATTTTTTGTTTGACGGCGCCATGGGCACCTATTTTTCCTCAGGGCATGACAGCGATGTTGCCTGTGAGGCTGCAAACCTGTCCGACAGAGAGGCCATCATAAATATACATAAAGAGTATATGGAAGCCGGCGCAAACGCCATAAAAACCAATACATTCGGCGCCAACAGATTTTCTATGGCCTGCGAGCAGCATGAGGTGGCAAAGGTAATAAAAGCGGGCTGGGAAATAGCCCTGGAGGCCGTGAATGGGAGCGAAGTACTTGTATTTGCAGATGTGGGGCCCATACCGGTAGCAGAAGAATTTGATGAAGAAGAAGAGTACAGAAAAGTAGTCGATATTTTTATGGAATGCGGCGCAAAGTATTTCCTGTTTGAAACCTTTGCCAGCCATGATATCCTATTGGAAATATCGGCCTATATACGTTTGAAAATACCGGATGCCGTGATCATCACTTCTTTTGCGGTATATCCGGACGGATATTCAAAAGAGGGTCTGTTTTATCTGGACATTTTTAAAAAGGTGAGTTCCAGCGGCCTGATAGATGCCTACGGCTTCAACTGCATAAGCGGCCCGGCCCACATGTGCAGGCTGGTCAGCGGACTGGATATAGGAAACAGGACAGTGACCGTCATGCCCAATTCGGGCTACCCGTCTTCAGAACGGGGCAGAGCAGTGTACGTGGACAATTCGGAGTATTTTGCGGAAAAGGTTCTCGAGCTTAAAAACATGGGCGTTAAAATACTTGGAGGCTGCTGCGGAACCACTCCGGCGCATATTGCGGCTGTGGCAAAACTGCTGGCCCGCAGCGAAGCTCCTGCGGGAGACGGAAATCAGCCTGTCCAGCCTGAGGCACCAGCCTATTCCAAGGAAAATATCCTTCAAAAGCTCATAGAAAATAAGAAACCTATTCTTGTGGAAATAGACCCTCCCTTTGACACAAACTGGGAGTATATGCTGCGGGCAGCGTTCCTTGTGAAAAAGGCAGGAGCGGATATGATAACCATTTCCGATTCACCCCTTGCAAAGGCCCGGGCGGACAGCGCCATGATGGCCGCCAGGCTGCAGCGTGAAGCAGGCATACCCGCCATGCCCCACATAACCTGCAGAGACAAGAATCTTCTGGGTATAAAGGCTATGCTGCTGGGTTTGAATATAGAAGGGATACGCAATGTTCTGGCGGTGACGGGAGACCCTATCGCAAACCTTGAGAGAAAGAATTTGAAGGGCGTATTCAGTATCAGCTCGTCAAATCTGGCCAGTTACATAACCAGCCTGAACGCCAATATATTCGGAAATGCGGCCTTCGAAATAGGCGGAGCGCTGAATATAAACGCCATGAATTTTGAAGCGGAGCTCAAAAGGGCTTTGCATAAAATCGAAAACGGGGTCAGTTATTTTCTGACCCAGGCGGTATATACCGAAAAGGCCGCAGATAATGTTATCAGAGCTACCGAGGTCCTGAAGGTTCCGGTGTTTGCAGGGATAATGCCTATCGTAGGCTTTAAGAACGCCCAGTTTATAAATAATGAGGTGCCGGGAATAGAGATTGACGGGGAGATCATTGAAGGCTTCAGAGATAAAAACCGTGAAGAATCAGAATTGTTGGGTATAGATATATCTATGGCCAGCATCAGGAAATTGTACCCGCACGTTTCGGGCTACTATTTAATGACGCCCTTAAAAAGGACACATGTCGTATGCGAGTTAATAAAGAAAATCAGGGATATGACTTGAGGAGCTCCGGCAGGAAAAGTCAATTATATCCGGGAATATGGAGGATAGTACATGATATTGGTAGGAGAGAAGTTGAACAGCTCGATACCCAAGGTATTTGAGCTTATGGAGAAGAAGGATGACGGGGCTATAAAACAGATTGCCCTTGACCAGCAGAATGCGGGAGCAGACTATCTGGACATCAACACGGCCATTTTCAGGAGCAATGAACTGGAAATGCTGGAATATGTACTGGGAATAGTGCTGGAGAATACCACCTGCGGGATAATGCTGGATTCGCCGTCACCGGCTGTTATAGAGAAAGCCATCACCTTAATAAGCGGGCGGGACATAATAATCAACTCCATTACCTTGAAGGACAGGATAAACGAGTTGCTGCCGGTTATAAAAAGCTACGGCACAGGGGTAGTATGCCTGCCAATTGACGGAGACGGTATCCCTAAAACAGCCGACAGAAGGGTTGAGAACTCCCTGAAGCTCATAAAAATACTTCAGGAGGCCGGAATTGAAAAGGATAAAATATACATCGACATTTTGGCGGAAGCGCTGGCTGTGGACAGTGACGCGGTAAAGAAAGCCGTTGACGCAATTTCGGCTCTGAGAAAAGCCGAGCCGGAGGTTCACATAATATGCGGAGTTTCAAACGTGTCCTTCGGTTTGCCTAAAAGGGCGGATATAAATGCGGCTTACCTCACAACGGCCATATTTGCAGGCCTTGACAGCGGAATCCTGGATGTTACAAACAAACAGATACGGAATTCGGTCTATATTTCCGCAATGATGGCTGGTCTGGACGAGTACTGCATGGATTATCTGGGATATATCAGGGGAACTTAAAATTAATTATGTATATTTAGTTATGTATATTTTTTGGAAATAATGCTAAAATTATTATGCTGATATTGGTTTGTGCAATAAAATAAATTAAGCCCAATATGCAGGTATGGATAAAAGCCCCTGCAGTTTGAAAAGCGCCCGGAACAATATAGAGAATCAATAAAGCGGCTTTGAGAATATGGGGATATGGAGGAATAATATGAAGGACACACCATTGTATGAGGTAAGGAAAATATCTGACCTCAAGGATATGATTGAACAGAGCGCCAGGCTGTATTCCGGTAAAGCTGCCTTCCTGGTGAAGGAAAAGGGAAATCCGGATTATGTGCCGGTGACTTTCGGGAAATATAAAGAGGATATCGATGCGCTGGGAACGGCGCTGTTGAGTCTGGGCCTGAAAGGCAAAAAAATAGCCTTGATAGGAGAAAACAGGTATGAATGGGCTACCTCCTACCTTGCCGTGTGCAATGGGACAGGCATTATTGTCCCGCTGGACAGGGAACTGCCTCAGAATGAAATAGAGAATTGCCTGCAGAGAAGTTATGCTGACGCGGTAATATTTTCTGGCGGGGTTTCCAAAAACATAGAGAATATTTTGAAAAATGTGGCTACCTGTAAATACTATATAAACATGGATCTGGAAGAGGACGCCAATGGCCAGCTTTCATACGGCCAGCTGCTGAAAAAGGGATACAGGCTGCTGGAACAGGGCGAAAGAGGGTTTCTGGATGCCGTGATCCACAATGAGGAGATGAACATTCTTCTGTTTACCTCGGGAACCACTGATAAATCCAAGGCGGTCATGTTGTCCCACAGTAATATAGCAGCAAATCTCATGGCTATGTGCTCCATGCTCTATATAGATGAAAAGGATGTATTTTTGTCAGTTCTGCCTGCCCACCACACTTACGAGTGCACCTGCGGTTTTCTGTGCCAGATGTACAGGGGCTGCACCGTGGCATTCTGCGAGGGGCTCAGGCACATTGTGAAAAACCTGAGAGAGTCGGGCTGTACGGTAATGAACGGGGTGCCACTGGTATTTGAATCAATTTACAAGCAATTGATGATCCAGGTGACTAAAAAGCCAGGAGGAATGAAAAAACTCAGGCTTGGCATAAGATTGAGCA
>JAEWSZ010000190.1 GCA_023397905.1 Bacillota bacterium
TAGAAGGCCTTATAAAATTAAACAGATTAACCCAAAAGGGCGCCCGGATACAGGTTGCCGAGCAGTACCATCTGCAGCCGCTGCATGCCGCAAGGCTCGCCTTTGCCGCTTCAGGAAAGCTGGGGACGGTAAGCCAGGTCAATATTTCGGTTTGCCATGGCTATCACGCCATGAGCCTTATGAGAAGGTTTATGGGGATAGAGTTTGAAAATGCCGCAATAACGGCGTATGCCTTCAAGTCTCCAATAATAAAAGGCCCCGACAGGGATGGGGATCCCAGAACGGAAGAGTCGGTGGTCTCGGAGCAGGTAATAGCCATGCTGGATTTCGGAGGCAAACTGGGAATTTACGACTTTGACGGCGAGCAGTATTTTTCCTGGGCAAGGTCTCTGAGATTGAGTGTCCGGGGAGAGAAGGGCGAAATTACAGATGACAGGATCAAATATGTGGAGTCCCTGACCCCGGCAGAAATCCATCTGAAAAGGGTAAATGCCGGTGAAAACGGCAACCTGGAAGGTTATCACCTGAAGGGGATCGCTGCGGGCGATCAATGGATATACAAGAATCCGTTGATTCCGGGCAGGCTTTCGGATGATGAGATCGCCATTGCAGACTGTCTTTTGAAAATGGATGCATATGTCAAAGGAGGTCCGGAGCTTTACAGCCTTGCGGAAGCCTCCCAGGACCACTATCTGTCTCTGATGATTGACAGGGCGGTAGAGAACAATGAGACGGTTAAAACTGAAACCCAGCCCTGGGCACATGCCTGAACCGTTGCCATCCAGGCAAAGTCAATTACTATGGGCTGAAAGACCATAGTAATTGACTTTGGTAAAAACTATTTGACAGCCGGAGAAATATATGAAATAATACCGGAAAGTGAGTGCGCCCGGCACTGTTGCCACAGCACAGGGACCGAAGGACGTCCTGTACTCCAGTATGTATAACCACCCTGCGGAAGCACTCTGATGAGTGATTCCGCGGGGTTTTTCATTGATAAAAGGGGGAGCGCCGATGAAAACATTGGAAACAGAAAGACTTATTTTGAGACCCTGGAGGCCGGAGGATATAGACGATTTCTTTGAATATGCCAGAGATCCGGAAGTGGGGCCGAATGCAGGCTGGCCGCCCCATAAGGACAAGGGGATGTCCCTTAATATACTGCAGTCGTTTATGGAGAAGCAGGAAGTGTGGGCAATCGAATTTAAACACAATAACAAGGCCGTCGGTTCGGTAGGAGCCCACGCGGATGAAAAGCGGAGAGGGGTCAACGGAAGGATGATAGGCTATGTCCTGGCAAGGAAGTATTGGGGTATGGGGCTTATGACCGAAGCCGTAAATGAAATGATAAGATATTTATTTGAAGAAGAAAAATACGATATAGTCTCCTGCTATCACTATCCCTTTAACACACGTTCCAAAAGGGTAATAGAAAAATGCGGCTTCAGATATGAGGGCACCCTGAGACAGGCCAGCAGGATTCTTGACGGAAAAATCTATGACGATGTGTGCTACTCTATTATCAGAGATGAATATTTCGCAGCAAAAGTCTGAAAAGGAAGAAGAAGCCCATGGGAAGAATAGTTGATCTATCACAGGTTATTGAGGACAATATGCCGGTCTATCCGGGAGATATAAGGACAAACCTGTTTCAGTCCAGGTATCTGGGCGTAAACGGGTATAATGACCACAGGCTGGATATAAGCATGCACGCGGGCACACACGTGGACTCGCCGATGCATATGACGGAAAGCGGGACATATATTTGCGAAGCGCCGCTGGAGCCTTTTATAGGTCCGGGGTGTGTTCTGGATGTGAGAGACAGGTCTGTGATCACTTTAGAGCCGGAGCATAGGCAGCTTGTAAAGGACAAGGGCACTGTGCTGCTATATACGGGCTGGGACAAATTCTACGGCGAAGAAAAGTATTACAGCGGGCATCCGGTTCTGGATGAAGCCTTTTGTGAATTCCTTCTGCAAAAAAACGTCAGGATGGTGGGCGTTGACATGCCTTCTCCCGACTTGTATCCGTTCCCGGTGCATAAAATCCTCTTTGAAAACGGAATATTTATTATAGAGAATCTGACAAATCTGGATAAACTATTGGGTGCGGATTTTGAAGTGACAGCACTGCCCCTTAGAATAAAAGCCGACAGCTCAATGGCCAGAGTGGTCGCCAGGATATATGAATAATCCGGCCCCGGAATATCCGTCAAGGAGGCTGAAAGAGAGGTTTTATGGAAGAAAATAAAATTACCTGTAAGTCAATAGATGAATATATCGCACAATTTCCGCCGGAGGTGCAGGAGATTCTCCAGGCCCTGCGAAAAGCCATAAAGGAGTCGGCGCCGGGAGCTGAAGAAAAAATAAGCTACGGGATGCCCGCGTTTGCGCTGAATGGCATTCTGGTATATTTCGCCGCATATAAAAATCATATAGGTTTTTATCCAACAGCCGTAGGTATTGAAGCCTTTAAGGCTGAACTGTCTGAATACAGGCTGTCGAAGGGGACGGTGCAGTTTCCTCTGGATAAACCGCTGCCTTTTGAATTGATAGACAGAATAGTGAAATACAGAGTTGCCGGAAATCTGAAAAAAGACAGGTAAAATTTGTTCATTTAAAGTTAATAGTGAGTACACATCGAGTACACATCGAGTACACACCTGAAAATTATAATCTCCATGTAAGTTAAAAAAATATATGGAGGTTAGTAAATCATGAAAAAAACAGTTGTTATTGCTCTTGCGGCGGCGCTTACATTATCGTCTTCAGCCGTGATCGCCCAGGCGGAACCATCGGATACTGCGGGTAATAATGAAGCCCAAAACCAGGCGGTTCGGACCGTAACTTTAAAGTATGACTCCACGCTTCAACAAAAGGAAATATCGGGTACCATCACTGAAATTTCCGAAACCTTTATAAAGGTAAAAACAGGAGATGGCCAGGTATACACGGTGCCTCTCGGAATTTTTTCCGGATTGGAGGGATATGACGGCCTTGGGCTTGCGAAGGATGTTGAAGTTTCGTTAAAAAGATCGAATCCGGTGATAATCCATAAGGATGCCGACGGAAATACCCTGGCACTGCAAAAATCAGACGAAGGTACCGCAGCTCTCCCAAGTATCAAAGCTGACATCGGTAAGGCTGTCGAGGTAAAGAAACTTGAAAAAGGGGTGACGGACGCAGTTACCGTGGCCAGCGATGTGTACCTTCCGATTTCCGCAGAAGATGTGGGTACTCTTGAAATTAAAGAGGGCGAAAAGTTCTTTTTTGCCTCGGAAATCACTGCAAACGGAAAAACTCTCAAGGCTGAAATAAAAACCATGTCATCGTTGGCAGTTCCGGGCTCCCAGGTTCAACCCGTTGAAATATCAGGAACCGTTCAATCAATCGATGAGAATGGAATGACAGTAAAAACATCCGATGAAAAGCAGTTCTGGATACCCCTGGGAAGGTTTAAGCAGGATGAAGCTTTCAAGTCCCTGGACCTGAAGGAAGGCGCCCAGGTAAACTTAAAAAGCGCACTGCCTGTACCAGTGGATCCGGACAGTGTGATCTCAGCAAGCGGTACAATAACATTCGACAAAGATATTAAAGCCGGAACAGCTGAGGAAGATACCGGAGACAAGGCTTCGGAGAAAATTTCAGAAGGGGCGTTTAAAACGGGAGCCGGCGATTTGCAGGCGGGAAAGGTTCTGGAATTGAACATAGGAGACGGCAGCAGAGTAATTTTTATCGCAGGTGAAATAACTGCCAACGGCACTACGGTAAAATTGCCAAGATAACCCTGCATATGCCCAAAATACGCAATATATGCAAATAAGGACGGATACCTGCTCATGATATATCAGCGGCGGAGGCAGCAAGCTTCCAAGTCAATTACATCGCAATTGACTTTACGATATACTGTAAGCAGGTATTGGTCGTGTAATGGATATTGTGCTGCTCAAGAGAATTACTTCGGGCAAAAAGCCGTAGAAATTGACTTTATGCCAAAGAGAGGATTTTATGGACAAAAGCATACTTCTGGTTGAAGATGACGCGAGGATAAGGGAAATTGTGGCCGATTATTTTGCAAAAGAGGGTTTCGGCATTCTTCAATGCGAAGATGGAAAAGAAGCGCTGGATATTTTTGAAGAAAATGAAATAGACTTGATCATTCTGGATATCATGATCCCTCAAATAGACGGATGGTCCGTATGCAAAAGGCTGAGGAAGATATCGGATGTTCCCATAATCATGCTTACGGCAAGATCCGACGAGGAAGACAAGCTGATGGGCTATGAGCTCGGCGCTGACGATTATGTGACAAAACCCTTCAGTCCCAGAGTACTGGTGGCAAAATCCAAAATGCTTTTAAAAAGGGCCGAGGGTACGGTGGGAAAAATGGACGGGACCCTGAGCTGCAGCGGGATAGAAATAAATAAGCTGTCACGCTCCGTCAGATCGGAGGGCCAAACTGTGGAACTGGCCCTTAAGGAATATGAGCTTTTACTGTATTTTATGGAAAACAGGGATATTGTCCTGACCAGAGAAGCCATACTTTCAAAGGTATGGGGCTATGACTATTACGGCGATCTGCGGACGGTGGATACCCATGTCAAGAAGCTCAGGAGCAAGCTTATGGGAAAAGCCGATTGTATAACCACGGTTATAGGTTCGGGATACAGGTTTGAGGTGAAATGAGGAGGACCACATGGATATAAAGAGGAGAAAAAGCATTGTAACGAAGCTGTTTGTGATAACCGTACTGTTCATATCCTTCTGCCTGGGCTTTTTCATGATAGGGCAGACCTTGTTTTTTGAAAAAATATATCTGAATATGAAGACAGACAGGCTGGAAAGTGCCGTAGGCGATTTCGGGAGTACATATGAAAAAGGGAACTGGGACGGAAATGCCATAACCAGGAGCATAAATGATTTTTCCGACAGGAACAATGCCCAGATAGTCATATTGGACAAAAACGGCCTGACAAAATACATGCCTTCCTTTTCAATTGTTATTGAGACAAAGGATAAAAAAAATCTTGATATCCCTCTTAATAATATTGCCTTCCTGGACGAATTCCAGAAGCTCGGGCTTTCGGTGGGAGCCGAAATCGAAGTCGGCGGATTTTTTAATAAAGACAGCAATCAAATGCTTTCCGTATCCAGCATAAAAAAGGACGGAAAGGAATGGGAAAATTCCAATATCAAGCTGGTGGCAACCTCGGCAGCAACTGTCAGGACAGCACCTGCAAATGTCAAAGACGGCTTGAAAGTTGATACGGTGAAAGGAAGCGGGATCATAGAAGCCGGAAACATTGTCGTTTCCGGAGAAAGCGTTCCTGCAAGCCCTCAATATAAATTGGAAGCCATCAGCCAGGACAAGGTCAGAGGCAAAATAACACAGCTCAACCTGCCAACCCAGATCCAGCAAATAGCCAATTACAGCAACGGGCTGCTGTGGTCCTCCATAGATTACTGGAACCAGCTTGTAATGGTCAAAAAAGTGAGTATGGAGCCGGGCAAGACCTTGAGTTTTCACTATTCGGGAATAAATAACGGAATGGACAATATTGTTTTTGTAAGGCCCGTCATAAAAAATAACAGCATTTCCGAATATGTATTTGCCATATCTTCCCTGCAACCGGTGGGAGAGGCCGTTGACGCGATGAAGGAATATTACCTGTATGCTTTTGTGGGCGCGGTCCTGCTCATGGCGGCCATGGCCCTGATATTTTCAAGGAACATATCCCGGCCTCTGCTGAAAATGAACCGGGTAGCCGCCAAAATGGCCAATCTTGATTTTTCAGAGAGCTGCGCCGTGAAATCATCGGATGAGCTGGGCAGCCTGGCGTTGAGCCTGAACCGCCTTTCCATGAATCTCAGCGGCAGCCTCAGTGAGCTGAAAGCAGCCAATGAACAGCTTCAGCTGGATATTGAAAAGGAGCGGAGCCTTGAAACCATGCGGAAAGAATTTGTATCAAGCGTTTCCCACGAGTTTAAGACACCGCTTGGAATTATAAAGGGGTTTGCGGAAGGATTCAAGGATAACATTGCAGAAAATAAAAAAGAATACTATATAGATGTAATCCTGGACGAAGTGGAAAAGATGGATGAGCTGGTGATGGATCTGCTTGACCTGGCAAGGCTTGAATCCAGGGTGTATGAGTTGAATGCCGAGAACTTTTCCGCTGCCGACCTTATAGACGAGGTGGGGTCCAGGCTTAACAAAAGTATGGAGGAAAAGCATATTGAGCTGGAGCTGGAAATCGGGGAAAGCGATCTGGGGGTTTTGGCGGACAGGAGAAGGATCGAGCAGGTCATGACCAACATTCTGAGTAATGCCATCCGTCATACTGACAACAACGGAAGTATTGCAATTGTGGCAAAAAAGAAGGAAAATGAGATATGTGTATCGGTTGAAAATACCGGCAGCCATATAGGAGAAGAAGACCTGGACAAAATATGGGACAGATTTTACAGGGCCGAAAAGTCAAGGGACAGAAAGACCGGAGGTACGGGACTTGGACTTTCCATCGTGAAAAATATTCTGGAGCTGCACCATAGCAAATATGGAGTGGAGAATACCGGAAAAGGGGTGAAATTCTACTTTTCACTGCCTGCAAATAGCGGTAAATATTTTTTAACCTGTGGTAAAAGCAAATGATAAAGGCAAAATACGGGAGAGATATTATTAATGGATTACAGCATTAAAGGCATGGAATTATGTGAATTTAAAAATATTTATGACAGGATGGAGCGGGATTTTGCAGATGGGGAGTATCCACCCTATGATAAATTGTACATTCAACTTGAAAAAGGAATACAAAAGGGACTGCTGCTGATGGAGGGAGAGCGGGAAAAGGCATATTCCATCTGTGCTGAAAGTGAGACTAACGGTTATATGCTGATAAGCTTTCTGGCGGTTTTTGAGGAATTCAGAGGACGCGGACTGGGCACCGCTTTACTTGTGGAATTAAAGAAATTGTACGCGGACAGTCAGGGTATTATCGTGGAAGTGGAAAAGCCCGAGGAAGCAGACAGCTCTGAGGAAAAAAAGGTCCGAGAAAAAAGGATTGAATTTTACCGGAAGGCTGGATTTTATATGATACCAAATGTGGAATACTCCATCTGGGATATTCCCATGCATCTGATGGCGCTGCCCTGCAAATCCGCAGACAGGGCCATCAATGAAAATATAGGCAATATTATTTATGATATATACCTGCGGCTTATGGGAAAGCGTTTCATACACAAGATGAAATTCAGAAAGCTTGTATGAAGGCCTGAATAAGGCAGTCTGATTAGTGCCGGGCGGACGTTTCCTCCTCCGGGCATTTCAATTCCCTGTGGGGTATGACAGAAACCCATTTGACCCGCATAATGAGTATGGTTGTTATGAGGGCGGCGGTGTAGTTTGAAAAAAGGTTGCCCCAGAAAACCGAGTAGAAGCCCAGATACCGCTCAGTGGCCAAAATAAATATATACCTCAGAAGCCATACCCGCAGAATACTGGCTACCAGCGTGACCCGGGTCCTTCCAAGACCTATGAATGCCCCTAGCTGGACCATGCATATGCCGAAGCCCACCACTGAATATGTATAAATATGAAGGGCGTGATTGGCTATGTCAAGGACGTCCTTTTCCCTTGTAAACAAAATGGTTATCCTGGAGGACAGGGGTACCACGATTGCAATGAGAATTGCCGCCGTAATTGCGCTTATGACACAGCCCGCAATACACGAGGACCTTGCTTTTCTGCCCTGTCCCGCACCTATGTTCATACTGACCATGGTAGTGACCGAGGAGCCGAAGGAGGAAGGCAGGATAAAGCACACTGAGGTGATATTGTTTGCTATGCCCTGACCGTTCAGGACAATGGCTCCGTATTTCTCCACTTCATTGTTAATGAGAAAGAATCCCAGATTGAGCATAAGGCTTGAAAGCATGGAGGGCAGCCCGATATGCACCAGTTCCTTTATTATCCGGGGATCGAATCTGAACCCCTTCAATATCAGTTTGTCATTGCTTTCCTTAATAAAAAGCTCATAGTACATCCAGGCCGTGATCAATACGTTGGATGCCAGCGAGGCCATTACTGCGCCCACTATACCCCACCGGAAGAAAACTATAAAGACTGCGTTGAAAATAATCTTTAAAACCAGCAGGATGAGCATGCGGATGAAAGTAGCTTCAGGCTTTCCGCTGGCGTTTTTGATTGCGTTATAAATTGATTCCAGAAATGAAAAGGGCAGTACGATTGCGTTTAAAACCAGGTATATGAAAACGTCATGGGATATGTCCGGAGTCACACTCTTTGAAACAGGGAATGAGACGGCTACCAGAACCGGCGCCAGGATAAACCCCAGAATGAAAGCAAAAACTATCATCTGCGTTGAAACACGCCGGGCCTCTTCATATTCCTCCTGGCCTATGGACTGTCCGATTATTGCCATTCCGGCCACGCTCAGACCCTGTGCCAGCGCGCCAAGCATATTTACGATAGGCCCGCAGTAGGCAACGGAGCTTGCGGCTATGGTTCCCACTACGTTATTGACAAAAAGGCCGTCTATTACAGGTATTATCGATTGTACCAGTCCCATCATGAGAGCGGGGAGGGAGAGGAGTACTATAGTTGAATTTATGGGACCGTTTAAGATTAAATTTCGTCTTTGCTCGGTATTCTGCTTTAAAAAGTTAAAACGCATTTTGTATTGAACCTTCTTTTCTGATTAAACTTTTTAAGTATTATGAATATTAGTACATTTGTCGATTATACTCTTCATAAAGGTGGGGGTCAAGTGTGGGGAGGCAGAATACAGGAGTCAGGATTCAGAAATCAGAATAAAGGCGGAAAGGCAGAATACAGGATTCAGAAGTCGGAAATCAGGAGAAAAGCGTAAAAGCAGGAATGCAGGAGTATAGAATAAAACCGTGAAAGCAGAATCCAGAGTTCAGGAGAGAGGATTCAGAATAAAACCGTAAAAGCAGGAGCTACGGGAGGAAGAAGTGCGGAAGTAGACAAGTATAATAGTACGTGAAAAGTCAATTACTGCCGGCTGAAAACCGGCAATAATTGACTTTTCATATATGTTGAGTTTGCTATTCTGCGTCAGTTACTTCCTGCCGAACATGCGCTGCAGGAACCGCTGCATAATCGACTTCCCGGCGGGGGCCACATGGTCTTGGTGGACCTCCGTGACCTGGTTGGCATTCCCTTTATCCGCCCCGGCTGAGGTACGCGGCTGTGCAGGTCTGCCCGCAGTATGTGCGCTCCTGTTAAAGGTCTGGTTTGGGTTGCCGGTGGTCCTGACTGATTTTGCCTTGCCTGGTTCCCTGGAAGCCATGTTTTCAGGACGGCGTGGGCGTTCCGCATGCTCCGTATGCCCGGAGGCTTCCTTGCGGACCGGTTCTTTTGGTCCAACAGGTTCCTTGCGGACTTTTCGGTCCGGACGGACGGGTTTGTCGGCCGGTTTTGCCCTGGGGGCTTTATTGCCGGCTTCATCGGGTTTTTCTCTGCGCTTCTCGGCCTGTCTGGTCTTCCCCTGGGAAGAGCCTTTCTTTTTGCTATCCCTGGAACCCGGATCTGCCGCCGCTTTAGCCGGCTTGCTCTTGAGGGCGTTGTCCTGCAGCCACTTTTCGGCTTCGGCCGCACGCTGGTTGAAAAACTCTTCGGAAGGCAGCTCCGCCTCGGGAATCAAAGCGCCTATGTGCTCTTCGATCTCATACAGGCTCATGATATCGTTACCGGTGACCAGCGAAACAGCCCGTCCAACATTTCCGGCTCTTCCTGTACGGCCTATCCTGTGGACATAGCTGTCCTTTTCAACAGGGACATCGTAATTGATGACTAGGGATAGATTATTTATGTGGAGGCCACGGGCAGCCACGTCGGTAGCCACAAGAATATGAAATTCACCCTGCTTGAACTGCTGAATGGTTTTGGTGCGTTTTCCCTGGGGGATATCCCCGTGGAGAGCTTCGGAAGCATACCCCTTCCGGGTCAGAAAGCTCTGGACATGATCCACGGCTATACGCGTGTTGCAGAAAATCATGCAGCTTTCAGGCTGTTCAACCAGAAGCAGGCGGTTCAGCTGGGTCCGCTTTTCGTTATCAGCCACGCGGTAATAAACCTGCTCAATGGTGTCCACAGTTTGAGTGGGGGATTCGATTTCAATAAACACAGGCTGCTTCATATACTCGCTGCAAATTCTTCGTATCTCCGTGGGCATTGTAGCCGAAAACAAAAGCGTGACTCTGTCCTTTGGAAGAGTCCGGATTATTTTAACCACCTGGTCTATAAAGCCCATATCCAGCATTCTGTCGGCTTCGTCAAGCACTAAAAAACGTATGTTTTTAGTTTTGAGATTCCCGTGCCGGATATGATCGAATACACGCCCGGGCGTTCCTGTAACAATAGAAGTCCCTTTTTGCAGGGACTGGACCTCCGCACTGATATTGTGCTGCCCGTATACGGCAATGGTCTTGTGCTGGAGATGCTTCGCCATTTTTTTTATGTCGCTGTCCACCTGGACTGCCAGCTCCCTGACGGGAGTGAGTATCAGGCCCTGAGGGCCGGGTGCCAGGGGATCGGTCAGCTGCAGCATTGAAACGCCGAAAACAGCCGTTTTCCCACTGCCGGTTTTAGACTTGACGATGAGATCTTCCTTGTTTAAAACATGGGGTATCGCTCTGCTTTGTACTTCTGTAGGTGCCTGGAAGCCCATATCCTCCAGAGCTTTTAAAATTGGCGGCGAAATGCCTAAATCAATAAAACTGTTATCCATAGTATCTTCTTTCATTGTTGTTCACATAATGCTTTGATTATACCATCAAATTTAAGTTTTTTCCAGCGGTAAGATAATAAGGCCTCTGTCAGTAAAATTATGAGGGCTTCGCCGCGTTTTCGGCACATAGTAATTGACTTTTAAATTTGGGTTAAGAATTAAGAATTTTAAGTAAAAGATATATTTAATCCGTATATAATATAAGCATGATAAAATAGTAAATACAATCAGGCTTATGACAAGGCGTATTAAAAATATCTGAGAGAAGAAAGGCAGAGGTGTTTATATGATGATCGTAACTACAACTCCTTCCGTTGAAGGAAAAAGAATTCTGGATTACAAGGGCATTGTTTTTGGAGAGGTTATTTCAGGGGTCAATTTTATTAAGGATTTTGCTGCAGGACTTACAAATTTCTTTGGAGGCAGGTCAAATTCCTATGAGGGAGAACTTATACAGGCCAGAGAAAATGCCCTGGCGGAGATGACCATGCGCGCCGAGCAAATGGGTGCAAATGCGGTGGTGGGCGTTGACATCGACTACGAGGTTCTGGGGCAGGGCAATATGCTTATGGTAACAGCTTCTGGTACGGCAGTGGTGGTCGAGTAAAAGCCGGAACCGGAAGACAGAATGAGTTTATCTCATCCTGTCTCTTTAATTCCGGTCTTGGTTTCTTTGCTGGTGAACCTGTCATTTTTTTGTCAGGTTCACTGGTTTCTGACTCCTGACTTCCGGATTCCTTATTTTATCCCACTCCGTTTTCAGTCACTGGCTTGTAATCCAGGCTTCCGTCATAGCCGTCCGGGAAGTATATGTATGCCGAGGCTGTTTTCTCATCTCCGGTCAGACGTACGGCATATGCTGAGCCGTCGGATATTTCAAATACCACGGTCACCCCGATTTCAGGAGTTGCAGATACTACTTTACTGCCCGTTATTGAGACATTTTCAGCCAGAAATACCGATATATCTTTTTTTGCTTCTTCTACCCAGGCAGGATCTTCAAGATTTTTGCTGATTACAGTTTCATAATTCGGATCGAAGAAACTTGCACTCAGTATGGTACCTTTTACGGAATCCATGCTGGCAATATATGATCTGGAGCGTTGCCGGTCCGGATTCTGTCCTTCTTCGGGAGCATGGAATATTACCGTCCATCCGTCGGAATTTGGCACAGGACTTCTTGAAAAGCTCGCTTCTGCGGTATAGCCTTTAAAGTCCACTTCATAAGCTTTTTTTAGGATATCCGCTGCATATGCGGCGGCCTGCTGTGCCGAAATATCTTTTTCGCCTGGGGTCATGTTGTATATTATCTTTTTGAAATTTTCCTCTACTTCCGCCGGAGTTAAATTTTTACTATGGCTTAGCTTATCCATGATCAAATTTTTCCGTTCCGGGTCAATTTGGGAAAAGTCGATCAGAGTGTATTCAGCTGCCGCTGCGGATACGGAAGCCTGGGCCTGAGTATCGGCGCTTGCGGCTGCCGTGACGGCGGAAACATCTCCGGCAATGCCTGCGGGTACATTGCGGTCAAGTGCAAAAACCATTGCCGAGCTGCTGACGGTGATCATTGCGGCCGCCGCTGCAAATATCCATGTTTTTTTAACTATTCCTTTAAATTTTGCCATTTTAAAAATCTCCTGTTCAAATGTTATTTGTAGCACTACAAATAAATCATACATCCATGTGCGTCATGGAGTTTTCAGAAAGTTGCAATGGAGTTGTAAAAATAATCCTGACTGTAGTGCCGGTTCCGGGAAGAGAATGGATCTCCAGACCGGCTCCATGCAGATGCGCAATTTCACGGCAGAGCGACAGGCCAAGGCCAATACCCCCCGAGCTTCGCGAACGCGCTTTGTCCACACGGTAAAATGGCTCGCATACCAGAGCGATCTGGTCTTTTTCCATGCCGCAGCCCGAATCCTTTACTTCAAGCACCGGAGCTTCGTCAAAGTATGCGGACAGCCGGATGGAGGAAGCGATTCCGGATGCCTTGACCGCATTGTCCACAAGATTCACCAGCAGCGACTGCAGAAGGCTGTAATCGCCTTGAAGCTCATTTAAAGAGCAACAAAACTCCAGCTCTATTTG
Source organism: Bacillota bacterium (assembly GCA_023397905.1). Taxonomy (GTDB): domain Bacteria; phylum Bacillota; class Clostridia; order Acetivibrionales; family DSM-1351; genus Ruminiclostridium. Next base: position 12,860 of record JAEWSZ010000190.1, read on the forward strand.
TTTTTCCTTCAATTTTGCTTCCAGAGCAGAGCCGACCCGGCCGAATAATTCCGGAGGCCGTATCTGCTGCAGTTCAAGATTGCCGTGTCTCACGAGGGCCAGGTCAAGAAGCTTGAAAGCCAGATTTTTCATCCTGTCTGTCTCACTGATAATATAGGCGGAGGCCTTTATGCGGTTCTCCTCATTAGTACTGGCGTTTTGAAGGTATTCCGCATAGCCTCGGATTGCCGTGAGAGGAGTCCGCAATTCATGGGCAAGATTGTCTATAAGGTGCTGCTTGTCCTGTGCGTTTTTGTCAAGCTGAGTAATTTTCTCCTGAATACTGGACGCCATCTGGTTAAAGTTTTCGGCCAGGTCATGGAATTCATCCCGTCCCGGAATATTGACCCTGCCGTCATAAACTCCGCCGGCTATTTCACGGGTGGCTTTTTGCAGTATCACTATGGGGGAGGTGAGCTTTCTCAGAAAAAGCAGCAGAACCAGTGTCAGAGCCACTTCCACCAGTACGCTGACCAGGATCAGGTAGCGTGTGAGCCGGGTATGGGCGTTATAGAGTTCAGAGAGGTCCCGGATATATGTGAGGGTGTAGTCTGGGTACAATCCTCCGATTTTTCCGGTAATGTGGAGATAATTTTTAATATTATTTGAAACCACCCGTATTTCGTAGGTGCCGTTTTCAGGACCGTTGCCGCTGATGCCGGGTACATAAAGCGGCGGCGTATCCGTAAAAAGAATTTTATCCGAATGCCTGAGCTCCAAAAATACATTTTGTTTTCTGTAATAATCCGCATATGGGCGCATTACGCTTTCGACAGAGGCCTGGGAAGGCCCGGCCTGTTCCCTGTAATAGATATTCTCCAGGGCTTCCTTTATTCCGCCGGTTATAAAATGGTATTCTCCCAGCCCGCGGTCGGTATCCCGGTCCAGGTTGAGAGAAAAGCTGTACCGGGAAGTCAGGTAGAGGCAGAGATTGATGGACAGGATGAAAACTATTAAAATTCCGATGAAGGCTTTCTGCCAGAATTTCACCTAATCCACCTCCAGACGGTAGCCCAGCTTGTATACGGTTTTGATCCGGTTTTCCCAGTTCAGCTTTTTGCGAAGCTTTTGAATATGTACATCCACAGTTCTGGTCTCGCCGAAATAGTCGTATTCCCAGGCCAGCTTCAGCAGCTTTTCACGGGAAAGGGCGATATTTTTGTTCTTTATGAGAATTTCCAGAAGCTCAAATTCACGGAGGGTGAGCTCCGCTGCATTTCCGTCAACTGTGACGACCCTGCTCTCCAGGTTGACGGACGTGCCGTCAAGGGAAAAAACATTTGTTGAACGGTTGGTACGGCGAAGTATGGCTTCAATACGCGCCAGCAGCTCAACGGTCTCAAAAGGCTTCACTATGTAGTCGTCGGCGCCCAGCCTGAGCCCTTTGACCCTGTCGGACAGATTGCCCATGGCAGTCAGAAAAATAACCGGCGTATTTTCGTTGACATACTCTATCAGCGAAAAGCCGTCCAGACCGGGAAGCATTATGTCCATTATAATCAGTGAATAAACATCGTTCTTTATGTACTCAAGCGCTTCATTGCCGTTATATGCCTGCCGGCTTGTGTGGCCTACCAGGGTCAGATTCATCGCGATCAGATCATTTATGGATTTTTCGTCTTCGATTATAAGAATATACGCCATAAAAAACCTCCTAACGCTATTATTCTAACATAAGCGGGATAAGGAAAATGTAATGGAGTTGTAAATTATATGTGGATAATATTGGATAATGAGACCGCCACAATTTGTTCAGGCGCTGAGCTCCATATGATATAATTGATTTTGGAGGAAAGAAAAGTATGGAATTAAAAGAAGCGGTAAAAAATCTTCCGAAACAGCCGGGCATATATCTAATGAAGGATAAAGCGGACAACATTATTTATGTGGGAAAGGCTAAAAATTTAAAGGCAAGGGTCTCTCAATATTTTCAGAAAAATAAAAACAATTCGTCAAAGGTCAATGAGATGGTGGCACAGATCCATTCTTTCGAATATATTTGCTTGGATACCGAGCTGGAGGCATTTTTGCTGGAATGTGAGACCATAAAAAAGTTAAAGCCCCGGTACAACAGCCTTTTAAAGAATTATAAAAATTACAGGTATATAAAGCTGACGGCAAAAGAAGAATATCCCGGGCTTTCAATGACAACCGGCTCACGGAAGGACGGAAATTTATATTATGGGCCTTTTACAAACCGCGGAGCTGTTGAAAATGCCATTCAATTCGTAAAAGACAGCTATCTCATAAGGAAATGCGGCGGACCGGCTGTGAAAAAGGGTTCTTCCGGCTGTCTGAATTTTCATCTGGGGACCTGTCTGGGGCCATGTACCGGAAAAGAGGTACGGGAGGAGTATGGCAGCGAGATCAAAAGGATAGTCCGGCTGCTTGACGGCAAAGACCGAGAAACCATAAAAGAGCTGCAGGTTCAAATGAGATCGGCCGCGGACAGCCTGGATTTTGAAAAAGCGGCATCATTGCGGGACCAGCTGCTGGGGATCCGTCATATTCTGAATAAACAAAAGATCATAAAAATATCTTCCTACGGGAGAAATATCCTGGCAATTGAGAAATACGGAGAGAATGCGGTCAAATTGTTTCTCATAAAGGGCAACAGGCTTTTGAACATGGAATTGCTGAAGATTACCCAGTATGATGAAAATTCGCTGAAGGAAAAGCTTGAAAACCTCATAACAGATTCCTTCAAATTGACTAAAAATTCTGGAGTACATATATTGAGCCAGGAGGATATTGACGAGGCTCAGATCATATATTCATATCTTAAGAATAAAAACAACGGGATCAGGAGCGTTAAGATCCCCATGTCGAGAATCGATTCGCCGGACTGTGTGAAAATTGCGGCGGAAATCAGAAATGCGGGAATGTAGCAGAAGCGACGGTCAGTCCTGTGTTTAGAATCTTTTTCATAATTTAAGGAATAATAATCCTGAATACTATTTACGCAAAACCAACAGGCTATTCTATTATATGCAATAACTATTTGCAAAATCTGATTATGGAGAAGATGAATATGGAAAGAACACATAAAGGTCTGTCGCCGTGGCAATTGACCATGATGGCATTGGGCACCGTAATCGGAGGGTCCTTTTTTCTGGGCTCGGCGGTGGCCATTCATGCCGCGGGACCTTCCATAATAATATCCTATGTGTTGGGAGGCGTGCTGGTTTATTTCATCCTGTTCGCGCTGTCGGAAATGACGGTGGCAAATCCTGACTCGGGCTCCTTCCGCACATTTGCGGCACAGGCTTTCGGACCGGGCATGGGCTTTGTGGTGGGGTGGGTGTACTGGACGGGAATGGTTCTGGCAATGTCCAGTGAAGCGACGGCCGTATCCATATTGCTGAGGAACTGGTTCCCGGGTATATCCTTATCCCTGCTGGGAAGCATTATCATTGCGGGCGTCACACTGCTGAACCTGCTGGGCGCCGACAAGCTCAGCAAGCTGGAAAGCGGTCTTGCGGCAGTAAAGCTGCTGGCAATAGTTTCTTTTATAATTCTGGGGATACTGCTGATTGCCGGGGTGATTCCGGGAAGGACATCTGTGGGCGCCGGAGAGTTGGCACGGGAATCCCTGGCGCCGGGAGGGCTCAGGGGAATAGCGGGCAGCATGCTGATCGTAATGTTTGCCTATGCTGGTTTCGAGATCATCGGACTGGCCGCCTCGGAGACGGACAATCCCAGAAGGACGGTTCCCAGGGCAATTATGTACACTGTTTTAAGCCTTGTGGCTTTTTATATAATCTCTGTGGCCATACTTCTTCCGCTGATTCCCACAGCCCTGCTCAATGAAAGCGTGAGCCCCATGGTAGCCGCTCTGGACAGGTGGGGAATAACCTGGGCGGGAACCGCTATCAACCTGGTATTGATCACGGCCATACTTTCGACAATGCTGGCGGCCATGTTCGGCATCGGCAGGATGATGCGCTCTCTGGCGGACGAGGGGCATGCTCCCAAATGGCTGAAGGACAGCAGGAATGTACCGTACAGGGGAATACTATTTTCAGGGCTGTCCATGCTTGCAGGTCTCGGGGCGGGTATGCTGCTGCCGAGAGTTTACCTGTTTCTGGTGAGTTCCGGAGGCTTTGCGCTTTTGTTTACCTATGCGGTGATCATGGCAACTCATATCCGTTTCAGGAGCAGAAACGGCTGCCCGCCGGAAGGAAAGTGCCAGATGCCGGGGTTTCCGTACACTTCGTGGATCGCTCTGTTAAGTATTGTAATAATTATTTTCAGCATGCCGTTTATTCCGGGGCAGGGCACGGGCCTCATGGCGGGACTGATAATGATTGCCGCGTACTCGGTCATATATATGGCTGTCAAAACGACTTCCGACCGTGGAAGGGGAAGGGCTATTCACGCCGGAAGCGGAAGCGGCCTGAAAGCCGGATTATCCACCGAAGTCTCAAAAGAACTCACGGGGGACATCAAAAGCGGTGACAATGGCAGCGGTGACAACGGCAATGGAAGTGACGGCAACAATGAAAGCGGCGGGAAAAAGGAAGAGGAGAATACCGGAGACAGGAAATAAAACCGGGAATAAAATGACTTGGCCCAAGGGTTATACGCCGATACGCACTTTTAATTTTTTAAAAGAAGCGTTTACGGAACAGAAAATACATTGCCGCCGTCTATTAATACTGTGATCATATTGAATAATGCGTTAATGCAGTGATTTTTGGAGGAGTTTATGAAAAAATCGATAATTTGTCTTATAGCAATAGTATTTGTAGCGGCCGGTATAACGGCCTGCGCCGGTAAGACGGGGCAGAAGATCTCACAGGATACGGTTAACGGCACGGTGGTGCAAGACGTATCAAAGGATACGGACAGCGGAAATGCACAGCAGTCAGGCGTGCAGGAAACCGGAGCCGCCGGCGGCACAACAGTACAAAGCGCCGGAGCTAAAACAGTTCAGCAGTCAAATCCACAGCAGGAGCAGGGTGCGGAAGCTGACGGACAGAAGGAGGATCAGGCCGTATCGGCAGAGAATAAATCCATAGTATATAAAAATACTCAATTTGGTTTTGAATTTACGCTTCCTGGCAGCTGGAAAAATTATAAGATCATTTCAGACAAGTGGGAAGGCAGATCGCTTAGTGAAGGCGAGAACGACAAGGTGGTCGAAACAGGTCCGCAGATATCCATACGGCATCCGGAATGGACTTCCGAGAACCCTAGACAGGACATCCCCATAATGGTATTCACCCTTAAACAGTGGGATTCGATGGCTGGCGGCGGATTCCATATAGGGGCGGCGCCCATGGATCCCAGCGAGCTGGGCAGGAACAACAAATATGTTTTCGCCTTGCCGGCAAGGTACAATTACGCATTTCCAACCGGCTTCGAGGAAGTGGAAAAAATATTGCAGGGCAACGCGCTCAAGCCCGTTGAGGTTAAGTGAGGCTGCTATTTCACTGGTAGCTGCCATTGAAGCCTACAAATGGTAGGTGAAAAAGAATGTTAAAAATAAACGGAATTCAATACAGGTGAAAAATTTGATCTTTACTGGTCCGCAAGAACAAATTATATCAATGGGAAGCACGGAAAAGGTATATCGTGCATCAATAAATGCGCGCATTGTAGGATTTGATTTTAGCTGTTGGCGAAGAATTGGTATTTTAGCTGTAAAACAGACAGGATGTCTGTTTTAGCGAACTATGAAGCCACGGATGGTGAATGTGAGCGACAGTTAAAATGCCAAAACTGAGCCATTACAGATAATTCAAATACTACACTAAGCGAAATTATTGATACACGGTGTACCGTGTGCTTCACATTGGCTGTAGATTAATATGGGAGGACCGGCATAATCAAAATTTCTCACATATGTTGAATTCACTTTATTCAACAACACTCCTTTTTGACGGGCCATGCTAATGCTGAAATAAAAAGTACACAAAAAATAGTTGCTGACGCAACTATTTTTTTGTATATTTTTAGTTGCACGTGCAACTAATTTTTTATACAATGATAGTTGCGTTTTCAACTAATTATGAATATGCAAATTCAAGCAGGTTAAAAACATTGCCGGAGATTCCGGCTGGCACGAGGGGAGGAGCGCATGAATAATGAGAGCCATTCCATAGGACGGTGGATTTCTATTTTATACAGATACAGGCAGAGCTATATCAACAGAAAACTGGAAAGCTATGATATAGGAAGCGGACAGTATATTATTCTCCTGACCCTGTATAAGACCGGAACCCAAAGACAGGAGAACCTTTCGGATTTTTTGAAAATCGATAAGGGCTGTATTGCCAAATCCATAAAGAAGCTGGAAGAGGAAGGGTATGTGGAAAGAACCGTTGATGCAGAGGATAAAAGGGCTTACAAGGTATTGCTTACTCAAAAGGCCCTGGATTTTATGCCGGTAATACTGGATATCGTAAAAAGCTGGGAGGATATTATGACCTCGGTCCTTGCAGAGGATGAAATTAAAATACTGGATAATTTGCTGCAAAAAATGGCACAAAAGGTTTTTGATACTAAAACAAAATAGTGAGGCGAATAATTGAATGAAGAAAAAAATCGAATATAAATGGATAGCCTTATCCTGCACGACACTGGGGGCGCTTTTCTCGGTCCTGAGCGGAAGCACTCTCGTCATAGCGCTGCCGGCGATCATGAAGGACTTGAACGCCAGCATGAATATAATCATGTGGACCGTAATGATCTATATGCTTGTGCTGACCATCCTTGTTCCCGCAATCGGGAGAATTGCGGACATGATCGGAAGAAAAAAGCTTTATATAAGCGGATTTATCGTTTTTACCATCGGCTCCGTGCTATGCGGGCTTTCAGAAACAGGCTGGCAGCTGCTGATGTTCAGGTTCGTCCAGTCCATAGGCGGTTCACTGCTGGTTGCAAACAGTACTCCTATCGTAGCTGACGCATTTCCCAAAAACGAACTGGGTAAGGCCATGGGCATTAACGGTATGGTAATAAGCGTTGCATCCGTTATCGGGCCAATTCTGGGCGGATTATTTATAAATATCGGCTGGAGATATATTTTTTATATAAATATCCCAATCGGAATATTGGGAACGGTCTGGGCTGCGGTTCAGCTCAAGGAGCTGGATGTGCTGCCTGAAAAGCAGAAATTTGACTGGGGAGGAACGGTTACATTTACCATCGGTATGACCGCCCTGCTGCTGGCGCTGACCTTCGGGGCTTTTGTGGGCTGGACAGGAATTCTCATAATAGTTCTTTTTGCCGCTGCCGTGCTGTTCCTTGGATTGTTTTTGTATGTGGAAAACAGGGTTGCACAGCCTATGATAGACCTTCAGCTCTTTAAGTCAAGGATACTTGCCTTTGCTTTCAGCAGCAACCTTTTAAATGGTGTCGCCCGCGGCGCCATAACCTTTCTGCTGGTATTCTATTTCCAGGGGATAAAAAGCATTGACCCTGTTATAGCGGGGATACTGCTTGCGCCCTTCGCCGTATCCATGATGATAGTGGCCCCTGTCAGCGGCTGGCTTTCAGACAGAATAGGCTCAAGGGAATTGAGCTCCATAGGTCTTTTTATCTCAGCTGTGGGATTGCTGGGGCTGGTGAGGATATCCGAACACTCGTCTCTGGTGGAATTAAGCGTGTGGATGTTTATATCGGGACTGGGTTCGGGAATGTTCTTTTCACCCAACACAAGCGCCATCATGGGCGCAGTGCCGGTGGAAAGGCGCGGAATAGCCGCCGGCGTGAGAACAATGATGAACAATGCGGGAAGCGTTATCAGTATTGCTCTGGCCATGGCAATAATTTCGTCAAGTATAGATCCTGTCGCATTGCAGGGGCTGTTTACAGGCACTCAGGTGGGTTCCCAGGGAATAGCCGTAGGACATTTCATCTCGGGTCTGAGGACTGCCTTCATCATTTCATTTGTCATAAGCGTACTGGCCGCTTTTATATCATTTTTGAGGGGACCGGAGCCCAAGTGGGAGACAAAGGCGGAGCTGCAGGCCAACGAGCAGTAAATAAAATAAGTAATATGCGATTATGGGTTTCAGCCTGTAGGCGGAGCATAATTGAACAGTTTTCAGGTTCAACTATGCTCCGTTTTGTCTGTTAAAGCGTAAAATGTTTATATGGAACGGGTAACGGCAAAGTGCGGCCGTGAAACGTTCATAAGTTTATTCCACGCCCTTTAAGGAGCTCACCATGTCAATGCGTTTGATCTTGCCCGAGAACATGAGATTTACCAGTATGGAAAGCAGGAATGTGGCAATTGTGCTGACGACCACTGTGGATACGGTGATCACGCTCATCATGTCAAAGCTGTCGCCCATGAAGGAGAGCATGAAATCAATCAGCCATTTGCCGCAGGGTATGCCAAGCAGCAGGCCTGCGACAGTGAGCCAGATGTTCTGGGTCAGGAGCAGCCGGCGTATCTTTTTCGACTGGAAGCCTATGACCTTCAGCGTGGCAAGCTCCCTCTGGCGCTCAGTAAAGGAGAGCACCCCGAGATTGTACAGCACCACCACAGCCAGAAGAGCCGCGGCGATTATGAGAATATAGACCATAATATTCATAGCCTCGGTCATGGTGGTATAGCTTTGTGTCAGGTCGTCGGAGGACCATTTGCTTTCGGCGCCGTCGGGGAGGCTTCCGACTTTCTGTCCGGTGATTATGGAGGTGGGCGAAAAGGTGAAGCCCAGTTTCTCAAAAAATCCTCTGGAAACAGTTATCCCCTGCGCTACCGGAGTGCGGTAAACGGTCCCTATGGTGCTTGTCACCCACTTTTCGTCACCATATATGTGCCAGGAGACGGCATCTCCTTTTTTCACGCCCAGAAGTCCTGCCAGTTTATAGCTTATGGACAGGCCGTCGGAAGGCAGGTCGATGAATTTTCTGTCTGCTCCCGTGGCCTTTATGAGTGTGACATTGTCCTCAACCATGAGCCCTCCGGTCTTTTTGACACCGTTGGCTTTGACTTCCACGGCGCCTTCCATTAAGGCTTCTCCGTCGACAAGCTTTATAATTGAAGCGATCTGTTCACCGGTGGCTTTTTCGGATAGGCTCAGTTTGGTTTCGAAACGGTTTATATCACTGTATTGCCAGGTGATAACGTCATCAAGGCTGTCCTGCGTGCCGAAGGCGCAGACCAGCAGGGCGCTGCAGCCGAGTATTCCGACTACTGCCATCAGGGAACGGAGCTTGCTCCTGAAAATGTCCCTGAGATTCCACTGGACATTAAAGCCAAGGCCCGCCCAGAAAGAAGTATTTTCAATGGCTTTCCGCTTCATGATTTTCGGGGCCTTCGGCCTCAGCGTCTGAGCGGGGCTGTCCTTAAGATTGCTCTTGCACGCGAAATAGGTTGCAAGTGTGCACGCGCACACTGTAAGCAGCGCCATTGCAAAAAACATGGGGGACAGGGCCGGTTTCCATTCGGGAAGCGTATAAGTGGTCTGCATGGATTTGTAAAACAGCCTGGGGAGTGTGAGCGGACCGATTACCGCTCCCAGCAGCGCTCCTGCAAGGGAAAGCCAGAATCCATAGGATATATAGTGCATAAATATCTTCTGCTTCTTAAAGCCAAGGGCTTTCAGGGTTCCTATCTGGGTCCGCTGGTTATTTACCATCCTTGTCATGGTGGTGAGTATGGCCAGCATCGCTATGGCCAGAAAAACGATTGGGAAAACCAGACCCATAGCCCTGTGCTGGCGGATTTCCTCATGAAACATGGAATAGCTCTGCAGATTGTCTCTGGAGAGGTAGACGCTGTAATGTCCCTTTAAGGCGGAGCCAATGCTTTCCTCAAAGGCCGGGTCCGCTGAAGTGTCCGTTGTAACCAGAAGATCCGTATAAACCATATCCACTCCTGCGGGAAAGGCTTTCGCAGGAAGATATGCAAAGCCGAAATTGGCATGGTTGGGCACAATGTCATTGCCGCCTGTCGCATATACATATTCGGGGCTCAAGACGGTTCCCAGTATTTCTTTTTCAAGAGTTATGCCATGTGCGGCCACGGTTATTTTATCTCCGGTTTTAAGGCCTCTTGCCTTTGCAAACATATCATCCAGCCAGATACCGTCTTTTTCACCGGAAAATTCTTCACCTGTCACGGTCAGGCACTTTGATATTTCATTTTTTTCAACAAAATGCAGGGTGATATCGGGACTGTTATCAAATTGAGCCACGGCGTCCAGCGTCAGACGCCTTTGCACGCCGGTAACGCCGTCCGCCTTTTTGACAGCCTCCGCATCCTCCCGGGAGAAGCTTTTTCCGTAAATCCATACGTCTGCCAAATTGGTGCCGGTATAAAATTTGTCTGAGGTTTTCTGCAGCCCCACCCATTCCCCGCCCACTCCGGCAAAGATAAATACGCCCAGAAAGGCCATCAGAAATATGGATATGAACTGGGTCTTGTTGGTTTTCATGTCACGGAACATTTTTCTGATCAGCATCACCAGTTCACCTCACTTACCGCAAGGGGGGATTCATTTACAGTAATATCCCTGATTCTCCCGTTTTTCATCCTTATGACCTTGTGGGCCGTCTGGGCCAGAGCGGAATTGTGGGTAACAATGATAACGGTTTTGTTGTGTTCCCGGCTCATTTTCTGCAGCAGGGATAGTATTACCACTCCGGTCTCGCTGTCCAGGGCGCCTGTCGGCTCGTCGCAAAGCAGCATGGTGGGATTTTTGCATATGGCCCGGGCAATGGAGACCCTCTGCTGCTCGCCACCCGAGAGCTGGGTGGGGAATTTGTTCAGGTGATCTTCCAATCCCACCGATTTGAGCACTTCAGCCGCATCCAGCGGTGATTTTACAACATTTTTAATAAGGGAGACATTTTCCAGAGCCGTGAGGGTGGGAATGAGATTGTAAAACTGAAATACGAAGCCAACGTTACAGGCCCGGTATTCGGTGAGCTCCGAATCGTTGAAAGCCTCAATGTTTTTCCCGTTGATGATAATTTCACCTGAAGTGGCGGAATCCATACCGCCAAGCAGGTTCAATACGGTAGATTTTCCGGCTCCGCTGGGGCCCAGTATAACGACGAATTCTCCTTCGTTAATGGAAAAGGTGGCATTATCTGCGGCAAGGAGCTTCTTTGCTCCTATGTCATACTCTTTAGTTACTGCTTTAAATTGAATAAGTGAATCCATGATTGACCTCCACATAAAACCTGAAATTTATTTCAGGTTTAGTATATTATCTGAAAAATGGTTTGTCAACGAAAAATATGAAATAAATTTCAGGTTTGTTATTGAATTATTTTGGTGATAAAATATAATAATTGATATAAGAGCTTTAAAGGAGACGGGTACATGAATAATCCGGGTATAAGAGAACCCAGGCAGAAACGTTCCATAGAGAAAAAAGAACGTATTGTTGAAGCCGGCTGCCGGCTTTTTTTTCAAAAGGGCTTCCACAATACCAATACTGCGGAGATAGCAAAGGAAGCCGGCGTTTCCACCGGCATTGTATATAATTATTTCAATGATAAAAAGGATATTTTTCTTGAAGTCGTAAAAAGATATTCCGATTCCTTAATGGCACCCATGTATGAGAAGCTGGCTACTATAGAGGAAATAGAGGATTTGTCGCAGATGCTGTACCTGTTTATAGATATCGCCATAAAATCCCATACCATTTCAAAGCCGGCGCATGAAGAAATGCTGGCCATGTCCCATTCCGATGATGACGTAAGGGAGATTTTCTATCAATTTGATATTGAAAATACGAAAAAAATTGTAGATATAATATCAAAAATGGGTCTGAATCCCACCAATCCAAATGAAAAGGTGCATATAGCCATGGGCATGATAGAAAATCTCTGCCATGAGATAGTATATCACCGGCATGAAAGCATGGATTACGAGCTGATGAAAAAGGAAGTGGTCACGGCTGTCATAAACATGATAAACAGCTAGCCGGATGAGATGGGATTACAGGCTCATAAGCTTTTGAGTATGGAATCCAGCAGTCCAGGGAATCTCTCTTCAAGCTCCCGGTACCTGATGGATAAAAACCGCTGCTTTCCCTCGATACGGACGTTGATGAGGCCTGATTCCCTCAATACCTTGAAATGGTGCGAAAGAGCTGATTTTGGCAAATCGATATTACAGCTGGCACAGGTGGTTTCATTTTTGTGCGCCAGATTTTTTATTATCTGAAGACGGATCGGATCGCCCAGAGCATTAAAAATAGTTGACAAACTCATCTGATCAATATTCGGATGAAATAATTCCCGCAAGTTTCCTGCCTCCTTTGTAATACTATTGAATTATAACATACATTGTGATATATTAAAATAGTTCAATGATATTTGAACTATTGAACTACTTTGTCCGGCATTGCGGGACTACATTAATATTAACTGAAATGTAAGGGGAATATATGTATGAATGAAGTTTTAGAAGTGATCAAAAGAAGGCGGAGCGTCAGAAAATACAAGGCTGAGCAAATAAGCGGGGAAGCCCTTGAAAAAATACTTGAAGCGGCGGTTTACGCCCCATCTGCAAATAACAGGCAGCCCTGGCATTTTACTGTCATACAGGATGCGCAGCTGCTGAACAATATCAACAATGTAACAAGGCGCAATATGGAAAAATCAGATGAGGAATGGGTGAGGAAGACCGGTTCAAATCCCGGTTTCAGAGTAACCTACGACGCACCTGCCCTGATTGTGGTTTCGGGCAGGAAAGATGTCATGACCGCAAAGGTGGACTGCTCCGCCGCTATTCAAAATATACTTGTAGCTGCTGAAAGCATGAATATCGGTTCCGTATGGCTGGGACTTGTGAGGTATTTTTTTCAGGATGAAGAAGAACTTTCCGCCCTGAAGATCCCTGAGGGCTATGAGCCGTTCTACGGCGTGGCTTTAGGGTATAATGCAAACGAAGAAAGTCTGCCCGCGCCAAAAAGAAATATGGAAGTCATAAATTATATAAGATAATTTAACAGATATTAATCAATATAAATCCATAATTAATCCATAATAAATATAATACGCTGTCATACGCACCGTAATTATTTACTGTGCGGTTTATGCGCGTTGAAGGGGGTAATGTATGAAAGTAATAGGTATCAACGGAAGTCCAAGAAAGACCTGGAACACGGCCACGCTTTTGAAAAATGCGCTGGAAGGCGCCGGGTCACAGGGGGCCAAAACAGAGCTTATTAACCTTTATGACTATAATTATAAAGGGTGCATAAGCTGTTTTGCCTGTAAACTGGAAGGCGGGGCGAGCTACGGAAGATGCGCCGTAAACGATGATTTAAAGCCCATTCTTAAAAAAATCGAGGAGGCAGATGCGGTAATAATCGGTTCGCCCATTTATATCGGAATGACCACAGGCATGACCAGGTCATTGTTAGAGCGTCTGTTATTCCAGTACCTGTTATACGATGCCGGCCACAGCAGCGTTTTTAAGAAGAAGATAAATTCCGGACTTATTTATACTATGAATGTGGATGAAAAACGCATGAAGGAAGTGGAATACGACAAAAGCCTCAGGACGACTGAAATGACAATGAACCGGATACTGGGCCATTGTGAAGCCCTATATGTGACTGATACATATCAGTTTGAGGATTATTCAAAATATGACACCTCGGGATTTGACGAGCAGGCAAAGGCAAAGAGGAGAAAGGAAGTCTTTCCGGAAGACTGCAAAAAAGCCTTTGAGATGGGTTCCCGGTTTGCAAAAGGTTTTGTGGGTTAAAAAAGAAGGAGGTAATTTACATGTCATTATTAAAAGAACCCTTAAAAGCGGGTAAGCTGCAATTGCACAACAGGCTGGTGATGCCTCCCATGGCTACTTCAAAGTCGCAAGAGGACGGAATAGTCAGCCAGGCTCTGCTGGACTATTATGAGGAAAAATCCAGGGGCGGGCACATAGGCCTTATCATAATAGAACACAGCTTCATAAGCCGCCAGGGAAAGGCGGGCAAAAACCAGCTTTCAATTGCTGAGGACAGGGTTATTGACAATTTAAAAAATTTGTCTACAATTATTCATAAGAACGGTTCGAAAGCAGTTATGCAGATAAACCATGCGGGAAGCGCCGCTGATGAGGAAGTGACAGGAAGCGTGCCGGTGGCCCCGTCTCCGGTTCAGAACCTCCGGACTGGGAAAGGCATTCCCCGCGAGCTTTCAAAGAGCGAGATATCGGGTATCGTGGCTTCCTTTGCACAGGCCGCGGCGAGGGTTAAGGCCGCAGGCTTTGACGGTGTGGAGATACATTCGGCCCATGGGTATTTGCTGAACCAGTTCTTTTCGCCTTTGAGCAATAAGAGAGCCGATGAACACGGAGGAGAGGTTTTAAACCGTATCCGTATCCATCTGGAGGTCATAAAGGCCGTGCGCGAAGCTGTGGGAAATGACTTCCTGCTGCTTTTGAGGTTAGGAGCGTCGGATTATGCCGAAGGCGGAACCACAATTGAAGACAGCATTATTGCAGCTCAGGAGTTTGAAAAGGCAGGACTGGATATCCTGGATATTTCAGGAGGCTTCTGCGGATATGTAATCCCTGGAGGAACAGGACAGCAAGGGTATTTCGCTCCTCTTACGGAGGCCATAAAAAATAAGGTGTCCATACCGGTAATCCTCACGGGAGGCATTACGGAAGCAACGGCGGCAGAGCAGCTGCTGGCGGACGGTAAAACAGATCTCGTGGGAGTGGCCCGGGCAATTTTAAATGATTCTGTTTGGGCCGGCAGGGCAATGGGTATTTAATTAAAGGAAATAATATTAAAAAATACGCAAGCCGGATATACACATTGTGTAAGGAGGTGAGAAAATATGATAACCAAGGACTGGTCAATAACCGATATCGTTGAAACATATCCTGAAACAGCCGATATTTTAATGAACCATGGAATGCATTGTTTCGGGTGCATGGCCGCAAGATTTGAAAACATTGAACAGGGAGCTCTGGCTCACGGAATTAATGTGGATGAATTGATGAAGGAATTAAATTCTGCTGTTAAGCAATAAATGGAAAAACCATGAAACAGGGAGTGTTGTAGATTTATTTTACAGCACTCCCATTTTCATTATCCGGCCATTCCCAGGACTGCGCCGGAAATGAACGGTATAAGCCATATGAGCCAGACCACGATACTGAATTTATGAAAATTGGCTCTGGCGTCCTTATTATTTCTAATTAAAACTGTTGTTGCCCAGATGACATGGATCAGCATTAAGACAATCGCAAGCAGGCCCGTAACTCCGTGGAAATTGAGCCTGAAGCCATTTTCGGCCAGCCTGCCCATCAATGACGTCCCGATTGTGTCAAAAGCAAAGCCTATCCAGAAAATTACCACATGCCAATTTTTCAGCACCCCCTGGAACTTCTCGCTCCAGACTCCGATCGAATAGAATACCAGCGCAAGATTTATGGCGATTATTGCATATAAAAGCATCGGACAACCCCTCCTTGGGTGAAATGTAATAGCAGTACAATTATTAAATTTATCCACAAATACAGGTTTGTAAACATAAAACGAAAAATATTTTATCCGCCGGAGGTCGGAAAGCCCGGAAAAGGTGGATTTACATGTAAATTCAAGCTTACAGGTGCAGTATGAAAATGACCGCAAAGTAAACCAGCAGCAGCGTAATACCTATGGGAAGTCCGAATTTGGCCCATTCGCGGCTTTTTATATTCAGCTTGCCGGCGGATATTATATTTGGGATGTTGCCGGGGATCAGCATACCGCCGCTGAGCAGCAGGCCCATCAGGATTGCGCGTATTTGCATGCCGCTCATTTCGGGGCTCACCTCTGCCGCGGCCAGGGTGGCATTGTCCAGCACGGCCGAAGACATGTTGATCCAGTAAAGTACGGCGCTGTCCAGGTGTATGACATATGTGTTTATCAGGGGCTTAAAACCGGCCCCCAACAGTTCAAGAGCTATGACGAATAAAAATATCTTGACCGCTCTGACAAAAACATCTTTGAGGCTTTCAGAACGGACTATGCTGCTTTCTTCGGCTCTCCAGTCCTCATCATCTCCGGCTTGTGTCTGAGAGGCCCTTTCTATGCGGAAGGCCACAAAAGCTCCGAAAGCACCCAGGGCAAATATGCATGGGATAACATAAATTCCTATATTTCTTGTAAGGTAAAGGAAGTCGGCCTTTAATGAAGAGACGACGATTGTGGCCAGGGGTTCGCCAATGGGCGTCAAAGCTGCGCCAAGACCGATGGAAAAACAGGCTGTGACTGTCAGGATTACCTTTTGTCCGTGCCTGACAGGCAGGGCATGGACTATTTCCACCAGTACCAGCGAAGCAATAATTGCGGTAATAAAGCTGGAAGCCAGCCCCAGGACCACGATAAGCAGAAATACGAACAGCGCCAGGGGGACCTTCTTTAGAGCAAAGCTTACAAAGTTTTTGATGCCTTTTACGGAAAATCTGAAAACAAAGCCTGCTATAAGCACTGCCGCCGTTATGAAATACAAAAGATGGTTTCCGAAAATATGAGACATCAGTTCAGGTGAAAGAGTGCCCGATATCAGGGTTGCACATATACCCATCGCCAGCAGAAAATACTCCAGATTATGTTCAATTACCCGGAAAACAAAGGGCAGTATTAAAATGAGAGACAGCACAATTAAAAGACCTATAATCATTTTGTAACCTCCAACAGAATAAATTCAGGTATGCCGCGGCATGCCTGTGAGCATGCGGTATTCAGGCACCCCGCCGAAGGTGTGCGGCAAATATAAAAAGGGTGAGAACCCGCATAAAACGGGCTTCCCACCCCAGAAGCCTGAAAACGTCTTGAAAGCAAAATATTTTGCCCAACCGGAATTTTCACAATATTGAATTACCATTAAAATTATAGCATGGATATATGCTCCGGGCAAGAAAAGAATCAAATAGCCCTCAGTGTCCAATTGGTATTTGTGCGGACAGCTGAGACGGAGGATATTGTTTTCAGCGCTGTTTGGATAATTACGGGCATTGGGGATAATTGACGTTTCAAATGTGATGTAAAAAATTTTGACCCAAATCCAAAAAACGTGTCCTTATATCTTTATGCACAATATAGTAAGATGGACTTATAAAAATTGCAGAATCCTGCGGCAAATGCTGCCGCGGAGCATGGAGGAGATATGGGTACACAGTCGGTTTATACCGTAAGGCCGGAGGATGAGTATGCGGCGTATTTATCAGTTGAAGAGTTCGGCGTCCATGGGGACGGTATTCATGATGATACGGAGGGGATACAAAAGGCCGTCAATCAGGTGAAAAGCAGCCATGGTTTCGGAATAGTGTTTGTTCCGCAGGGGACATATCTTATATCGGATACAATATATGTTCCACGGGCAGTCAGGCTTATAGGCTATGGAAAAACAAGGCCCCGCATTGTGCTGGGAGACCATACGGAGGGCTATGGGCGGGAATATCCCGAAGACAAAGGCAACGCAAAATACATGGTCTGGTTCACACACAGGGTACCGGAGCCAGGCGAGGACCAAAGCAGGTTTGACGCGAATCCTGGGACTTTTTACAGCGCCCTGTCCAATATGGATCTTAAGATAGGGGAGGGCAATCCAAACGCCATAGCCCTGAGAACCCATTACGCCCAGCACTGCTTTATAGCCCACTGCAATATTGAGGCGGACAGCGGAAAGGCCGGCATTTTCGACGTGGGAAACGAGATGGAGGATGTGCACATCTCAGGAGGCCAATACGGCATCATAACGACGAAATGCTCTCCGGGCTGGCCCTTCGTCATGGTGGATACCAGCTTTCAGGGTCAGGCCGTGGCCGCAATAAAGACACAGGAAGCCGGCCTTGCCATTATAAGGACAAGGGTCAGCGATACCCCTGTTTTCGTCAGCGTAAACGAGAACCGCATGGAGAAATTGTATGTGGAGGATTCGGTGCTGGAGAACGTAAGCCAGGCGGCCCTGGTAATCGCCTGTGAGAGAAACTCTCTGGCCCAATACAATTTCAGGAACGTAATCTGCAAAAATACCCCCGTATTTGCAAAATACCGTGAATCGGGCAAGGTGCTGGAGGGTGTGGAGGCGGAGGGCACCTATCTGGTAAAGACCTTTGTAAACGGTCTTCAGGTGGAGGAGCCGGGCGCAGATGAAGAGTATGTGACGGTGTTTGACACAGAGATCCTTCCCGAAGGCGGGAGCAGGGCTTTTAAGAGCAATATTCCGGCTTTTCCGCCCATGGAGAGCTGGGTGAACATAAAGGCCCTGGGGGCAAAGGGCGACGGAAAAACTGACGATACCGGCATTATAAAAGAGGCTGTTGAAAAATATGAGGCGGTGTATTTTCCCCAGGGCTGGTATGTGGTGACCGATACTATCAGGCTGAAAGCCAACACGGCCTTTATTGGCATGAATCCGGTGGGAACACAGCTGGTGCTGCCCGACAATACAGAGGGTTTTTCAGGCCCCGGGGGGCCAAAAGCGGTTCTTGAGACGCCGGAGGGGGGGAGCAGCATCGTAAGCGGCATAGCCATAGACGCGGGAGGGCGGAATCCCAGGGCGGCAGGCTGCAAGTGGATGTCAGGTGAGACCTCGTACATGAATGACGTCAAGTTCATGGGAGGGCACGGGATAATGGAATGGGGCAACGGAGGATTCATAAATCCGTATAACTCCACCAGGACGGGAGACCTCTATCCGGAGAAAAAATGGGATTCCCAGTATTGGAGCCTCTGGATAACTAACGGAGGAGGCGGAGTATTCAAGGATATCTGGTCCGCCAGCCCATATGCCGCCGCCGGGCTTTACATATCAGACACAAGCACTCCGGGATGTATTTACGCCATTTCACTGGAGCATCATGTGCGTTCGGAGGCCAGGCTGAAGCGGGTTTCCAACTGGAAGATCTTCGGGCTCCAGACGGAGGAAGAGCTGGCGGAAGGTCCGAAAGCACAGCCTGTGGAACTGCTGGAGTGCAGCGATATTCTCTTTGCGGACCTGTACACCTTCAGGGTGGTTATGGTAAATACGCCCTTTGATTACTGCATTAGAACAGCCGGCTGTGAAAGAGTAGAGTTTTTGAACCTGCACAATTATTCACAGATGAAATATACCATCAACAATATGCTGCTGGAGGTCAATACCGGTGAGGAAGTCCAGCCCTGGCAGCTGGCGAGGCTTTGTATTCCTGAGAGGCGCCGGGGCGGACAGGCGGCGGGAACCGGACCCGTGGAGAGTTCCGGAAAAAGTATCCTCACTGCGGAAAAGCTCCACGGAGGGTTTCAGTTTGCGGACGGAGGCTGCTGTGACGGCAGGGGAAACTTTTATTTCACAGACGGAGAGCTCAGGCGGATATACAGGATAGACCGGGACAAAAAGCTTTCCTTAATAATGGATGCGCCTTTCAGGCCCATCGCTCTTGCCTGCGATACGGAGGACAGGCTCATTGTGCTGGCTGAATACAACACACCTGCGGGCGCCACCCAAAACGGAATTCCCATAGAGCACAAAAGGCCGGAGGATGCCACGGGCTCTTCCTTTACCGTATATTATCCGGCTAATATCAAGCTTTTTGCATACTCCTTCCAGCCTGAATACCCAGAGGAGACCTTTGCCCTGCTGCCCAGAGTAAAGCGCAGCGAAGCGGGAAAACCGCGGATGGTATTGTATCCCGGAAACCGTTGGAGGGATTCAGGAGATTTTGAAACCGCCGTCATGAATGTGCAGGAGGAATGCTTCCTGGGGCTGGACGGGGCAACTGTCATTCCTGTGCAGTATGATCTTATGAGATGCGCTTATCTGGCCCGGGCAATACCGGGAAAGCCCTTTTATGCAGTCGATGAATACTATAAAAGGACTTATGAGCTCATGACCGACGGGTACGGATATGTACGGAGCCTGTCTCTTCTTGCGGAGCGCGGGGAATATTGCTCGGCTGCGGACAGGGAAGGAAATGTGTTTATATGCGACGGGCAGATACGGATATATGACAGGGGCGGCAATGAAACAGGCCGGATCAGAGTGGCTGAAAGGCCTTCCACACTGGCCTTGGGAGGCGAAGAAGGTAAAACTTTATACATTACGGCCAGGACAGGGGTTTACAGGGCGGATTTATAGCCCGCGGCACAGGAGGTATACCAAACCTCGGGGGCGATCTCCCGTGTGAAGAAATTTATGGCTTCTTTATGGGTTTTACTCACCACAACAGGTGTATAAACATATTATGTGAACGAGAGAAGTAATAAAGGAGCTGATTTTTATGGCCGGAGTATCTGTATTCCAGGATTCTCCCGATAATCTTAAATCATTACAATACGGTTCCGACGGCACCAGCGTAAGAGTGTTAAAACTTGACACCAACGGACGCCAGGTAATCGCCACGGACGATGGAACTACCGTTGAGATAAGTGCAAAAGAGCTTGATATCAGAAATCTTACAAATACGCAGGACAATATAGTAGTATACGGAAACGACGGCGCCGATAATAAGGCCATAAGGACCGATACCAGCGGGCGCCAGATAATTGCAACTGATATAGGAACATCGGTTGAAGTAAGCGCAACATACTTTGACATAAGAAATCTTTCCAATGTCCGGGACAACATAGTGGTATACGGAAGCGACGGCATCGACAACAGGGCCTTGAAAACGGATGCGGGCGGCATATTGCAGGTTGCCGCTACAAGGGCATTTACCAGCCAGTCCCAGACAGTTACCACGGACGACGGCTTTGCCGGGTCTTCCGAAAGGAATATATCGCTGCAGGCACAGTACTCCTTTTTTGTAAATAATATCGGGGCAAATCCCGCTGTTGTAAAGGTTCAGATAAGCCCGGACAACGCCCTCTGGATCGACGACAGCTCGGAGCTGTCGGTGGGAGCGGCGGAGGCCAATGTAGTGACTCCTGTCAGATTCGCCAATTATGCCAGAATAGCGTATAAGTCCGCCGATACAGGCGCCGGCACTACACTGGACATCATTTATCAGGCTCAGGCCTGAACTTCGTAAAGCTTCGGAAAGCCCACCGGCCAGGTGGGCTTTTTGCATATTGACAAATCTTCTAAACTATGAAAAAATATCTTATTGTCAATTGTACAAAATAAAAAACAATTATGCTAAAATTTTTTTAAACATTTTTAATTTGTTAATGGTTAGAATATATATTATGGTGGTATTAATTGAAGGTACGATTTGTTGCCAGAAATTACATGATCATAGTTGTCAAAATATTAACAAATCGATTGCTTATTTAATTTTAGTTTGTTAAAATTGTGTTGAAAAAAGCAAAATAATGTCGAAATACCATGAGAATTTGACAACCCGGGAGGATTCAAATGAACAGTAAAATTTTAATAATCGGTGCAGGTTATGCCGGCATATTGACGGCTAAAAAGCTGGCTAAGAGGTTTAAAAAAGATGATGATGTAACGGTTACAATAATCGACAAAAATCCATTCCACACCATGCTTACGGAGCTTCATGAGGTGGCTGCCAACCGTGTGGACGAGGACAGCATAAAGATAAGCCTGAAAAAGGTGTTTGCAGGCAGAAAAGTAAAGGTTGTCATGGATACCGTTAAATCCGTCGATTTTACCAACCACAGCGTTGAAGGCGGAAACGGCCGTTACGATTATGATTATCTTGTGATCGCCGCAGGTTCAAAACCTACTTTTTTTGGAGTCCCGGGTGCGGAGGAATACACTCACAAGCTGTGGTCCTATGAGGATGCGGTAAAGCTCAAGGATCATATTCACAATACTTTCAGAAGAGCCGCCGTTGAACCGGATATTGAGAAGAAGAAACAGCTTCTGACATTTTACGTGGTAGGCGCGGGCTTCACAGGAGTGGAGATGGCCGGCGAGCTGGCCGAGTATGCTCCCATCCTTTGCGAAAAGTATGAAATAGACAGAGATTATGTCACCATCGTAGATATGGATGCCCTTTCAAGAGCGGTTCCCATTTTGCCTGAGAAGCTGTCCGATAAGGTTGAAAGACGGCTCAAAAAAATGGGCGTGGAGGTAATGCTTAATTCTGGTGTTTGTGCCGTTGGCCCGGATTTTATAGAGGTGAAAAAGGACGACCAGTGCATAAGATATACTGCTGAAACCGTCATATGGACAGCCGGTATAGAAGGCTCGGATATCACC
>JAEWSZ010000157.1 GCA_023397905.1 Bacillota bacterium
ATTTATTTTTTTTTAGTCATCAACGCCATACCACGACTCCGGAGCAGATGAAGATGTTTCTGACCAGGATCGGATTTAATTCAAAGGCTGTGATAACAGGAGATATAACCCAGGTCGATCTGCCGGGGGACAAGAGGTCCGGCCTCAAAGAAGTGACAAATATACTGAAGGACATAAACGGCATTGAATTTGTGTACCTCACGGAAAAAGACGTTGTAAGACACGAACTGGTTCAGAAGATTATAGTTGCCTATGAAAAATTTGACGAGGGCAAAGGGATAGCCAATGAAAAAAACAAAAAAGAGTAATGGTAAATTAAAGATAATTACAAGAGATATTACCGCTCAGCGCATATTTCTTGTAATAGTCACGGTTTTA
Organism: Bacillota bacterium; assembly: GCA_023397905.1. GTDB lineage: Bacteria > Bacillota > Clostridia > Acetivibrionales > DSM-1351 > Ruminiclostridium. Next base: position 379 of record JAEWSZ010000157.1, read on the forward strand.
ATTGCTTTTGTGTTGATAGAAACTGGCGCGCAGCCAAAGAAATACAGGCTCAGCGTAGGTGATGTGTCCACCTACGATATTACTGCGCCCAGAGATATGGTAAATGAGATACTGACGGAGCAGAACCGCACAGCGGCCATGGAAGATGTGGAAGCCGTCACAAAGGAGGATACCAAAGCCTTCGGAGAAGTCATCTACAAAAAGGAAGATTTCTTTAAAGCTGTTTCAAATGCCAGGGCAAGCGTTGAAAAGGATATGAAGCAGCTGGGTCTGACATCAAGGAACGAAGGTTATTCCCAGTATCTGAAAGAGGCCAGGGACCGGGCTGCCGATACTCTGACAGATGAAGTGAAGACACTTGGGATAACCCTTACCCAGGATCAGATAATTTACCTTGTTTCAAAAGCAAACGACAGTGAACTGGATATCTTTGAGTCCCTTACCAGGCAGCTCATATCGGAATCAATGGCGGAGGAAGTTACGGAGAGCAATCTTGCCATACATATACACAGATTGCAGAACAGCTACCAGAGCGAGCAGGGGCTGAGCCAGGAGCTGAAAATTATCGGGGAGCAGCTGGCGAAGAGTGTATTGAAGCCCAACAGGGTCATTGACAAGGAAGCGACGGAAAAGAAAAAGGAAGAAGCCTATAATGACAGTGCCAACACAATAAAAATAAAGAAGGGGTCAAGGATAATCAGCTTCGGGGACATTGTGACCACCGATAAGCTGAAAATGCTGGAGGACCTCAATCTGCTGGAGACAAAGGTCAAATACGACTATTTGTATCTGGCGGGCATTATGCTGATCATACTGTTCCTTGCCGCCATAGTTGCCGTATTCCTGAAAAAGTACAATAAAACCGTATACAACAGCAGGAAAGAGCTGCTTCTGATTTGTTTGATAGTAATCATCATCCTTGTTTTATCGAGATATATGTTCTCTTTTTATGACGGGTTGGTAATCCCGATTTTTATGGGGACAATGCTCATATCCATCCTCATGAATGTGGAAGTGGCGGTGGTTATAAACTGTGCGCTGGCAATAAGCGTTTCATTAATGCTTAAGGGGGATTATAAATTTCTGTACATGGGTCTGGTATGCGGAGCCATTTCGGCGATCATGGTTTCAAAAACCAATCAGCGCAGCAGGCTTTCCATGAACGGGGTCTTCCTCGGCCTGATCAACGTTGTCTTTATAGTCTGCCTGGATTTTATAAACAAAAGCGATTTCAGGTCAATATTGACGGACAGTATAGTGGTATTTTTAAACGGAATGGTTTCAATGATTCTGACAATAGGGATTCTGCCGTTTCTGGAAAGCGCATTTAATATAGTTACTCCATTAAAGCTCCTGGAAATATCAAACCCCAACCACCCTCTGCTGAAAAAGCTGCTGATAGAGGCTCCCGGCACTTATCATCACAGCCTGATGGTGGGAAATCTTGCGGAGATAGCCACAGAGGATCTGGGAGGCAATGCGCTGCTTTCAAGAGCAGGCGCGTATTTCCACGATGTGGGAAAACTTAAAAGACCGGATCTTTTTAAGGAAAACCAGCTGGCTGAAAATCCACATGACAGGATGACGCCCAACTTAAGCGCCCTGGTAATAACCTCCCACACAAAGGACGGACTGGATATTGCCGCTAAATACAAGCTGCCCCAGGTCATCAGGGACATTATAAAGCAGCACCACGGAACAACGCTGGTGGCATATTTTTACCACAAGGCCTTAAAGGCGGCGGAAAATGAGGGCGAGGTAGGACAGGAAGGCTTCAGGTATGACGGGCCCAAGCCTCAGAGCAAAGAAGCCGCCGTGGTTATGCTGGCTGATTCTGTTGAAGCCGCGGTGAGATCAATGACCGATAAGACGGAGGCCAAAATAGAGGCTGTTATTAGAAAAATAATCAAAGACAAACTGGATGACGGCCAGTTGGACAATTGCCAGCTGACATTGAACGATCTGGACAAAATAGCCAATTCATTTATGAAGGTGCTGAGCGGTTATTTTCACGCCCGGGAGCAATATCCTGAAATAAAGCAGGCTGTGATTGGCGACAATAGTAATGAAGCGGCGCTTGAGGGACATAGAGAGGGAGAAGCAAAAGTTGATAATAATTGAAAACGAGCAGGATAAGTGCGGTATTGACAGCAGGATAAATAAATTGATAGAAGATACGGTCCGGCTTTGTATGAAATCTGAAGAGCTGGACAAAGACTATGAAGTGAGTATAATAATTGTGGACGACCGGGAAATCAGGGAGATCAACAAGGAACACAGAAATATAGACAAGGCGACAGACGTGCTTTCCTTCCCCATGGCGGAATTTGTCAACGGAAGGCTTGTTTCGGATGAAGGGGATTACAACCCCGGATCAATGGAACTGATACTTGGCGACATCATTATCTCTGCCGAAACCGCCCAAAGACAGGCGGAGGAGTATGGACACAGTTTTGAGAGGGAGATCGCATTTTTGACCGCGCATTCCTGTTTTCATCTTCTGGGCTATGACCACATGGACGAGGAAGAAGAAAAGGTGATGTTCGGAAAGCAGGAGGCTGTGCTGGCGGGAATGGGCCTGGCAAGGTAAAGTCGGCAGGATTGAGCTCCCGGAAGGGGAGCGGCATGAAAGAAAATTGCATACGCGTTTTTATGCGTATATGGAGACTTATATGAAAAACAGAAACCTTTTTGAAAGCTTTAAAACCGCATCGCAAGGGCTCTGGTATGCAATTGTGAAGGAAAGGAATATGAAGATCCACCTAACTGTGGCTGTTCTTGTAATATTGCTGTCGCTCTGGCTCGGGGTCAGCAAGGTGGAAATGACGGTAATATGCCTGACCATAGCTATGGTTATCTGCTTTGAGCTTATCAATACCGCAATGGAGGTCATGGTGGATATCATTGTGGATGTATACCATCCAAAGGCAAAAATAATCAAGGATGTTTCGGCGGGAGCGGTATTTGTTTCCGCGCTCTTCAGTATTGTAACAGGCGGTATTATCCTGGGAGACAAAATAATACATAAGATAGCAATTTTATTCAGTTTAATAAAATGAATCATAAAAGTTTGAGGAGGAAATGATGATCACTGACCGGCAGCTCATTGACCATGCCAGAAGGGCAATGGAAAACGCCTATGTACCATACTCAAAATTTCATGTAGGCGCCGCGGTACTGACAAAATCAGGCAATGTATATACAGGCTGCAACGTTGAAATAGCCTCTTTCGGAGCTACCAACTGCGCCGAGAGAACGGCGGTGTGGAAGGCGGTTTCAGAGGAAGGCGTGATCCGCATAGCCAAAATTGCAATAACAAGCGACGATGAGGATTTCATATATCCCTGCGGAATTTGCAGGCAGGTATTGGCAGAGTTTGCCGATGACGATATGGAGCTCATCTGCACAAAGAAAAACGGGGAGTACAGGACCGTGCGCTTCGGCGAAATACTTCCAAACGCATTCAGAAGTTTTTAGGGAGGATTTATATAAATGTCATTCAAATCAGGATTTGTTTCGGTAATAGGAAGGCCAAATGTAGGAAAATCGACACTTTTAAACGCTATAACGGGACAGAAGATAGCGATAATGTCGGACAAGCCGCAGACCACGAGAAATACCATAAGGGGTGTGATTACCAGTGAGGAATGCCAGCTTGTATTTATTGATACGCCGGGCATCCACAAGCCCAGGACCAAGCTGGGAGAATACATGGTAAACGTGGCCACCGAAACCATGAAGGAAGTGGATCTGATACTGCTTCTGGTGGAGGCGACTTCAGCTGCCGGAGCCATGGATGTGAATATTATAGAGCAGCTGAAGCAGGTAAAAACACCGGTTTTCCTCATCTTGAACAAGGTGGATCTGGCCGGCAAGGAAAAGCTGTTTTCAATAATAGACAGCTATAGCAAAATGATGGATTTTAAAGCGGTCATACCTGTTTCCGCCTTAAAAAACGACGGTACTGACATAATTTTGAAGGAAGCCTTAAAATATATACCTGAGGGACCGCAGTTTTTTTCGGAGGATACTTTGACGGACCAGCCGGAAAAGGTGATCGCGGCTGAGATGATACGCGAAAAGGTACTTTTGAATCTTGATGACGAAGTTCCCCACGGCGTGGGCGTTGAGGTAATGTCGTTTAAAGAGCGGGAAGACGGCCTTATCAGCATACAGGCCACCATATACTGCGAAAAGAGCTCCCACAAGGGAATAATCATCGGTAAACAGGGGCAGATGCTGAAAAAGATCGGAAGCGCCGCAAGATATGAAATAGAGAGGCTTCTGGATACAAAAATTTTTCTTGAGCTGTGGGTGAAGGTCAAGCCTGACTGGCGCAACAACGCGGGCATGCTCAAAAGCCTCGGATATCAGAACAAGTAGCAGATTATACCATTGTCAAAAACAGGCGCATTTAAAGGTTAAGTATACTCTTGGGCTTTTTGAGAGAAAATATATATACGGGATCAAATCATAGGGAAAGTCCGGATATTGATAAAAGATTTGAAGCCCGTAAAAAAAGCCGAGGGGGCTGACATTTATGTTAGTGGATTTTGTATGGAATGTTTTTAAAAAGACGGGCAGTATAGATTCATATGTTCTGATGAAAGAGCTGGAGGAGCAGTTTAAATCTGAAAAGCCGGAAGACGTAAAGAGAGATGAAATCACGATTTAACAAAATTTTATCCCCGTATACCGGGGAATACGGTGGTTGGAATGGGTAGTGTAAATTATAAGGGGATCGTAATAAGAGAAGTAAATACCGGTGAGGCGGATAAGATAATTACTGTGTTGACGGCTGAAGAGGGAAAGATATCGGTGGCGGCCAAAAATGCGAGGCGGCCCAAGAATTCTCTGAGCGCCGGTACACAGCTGTTCTGCTTTAGCGATTACATGCTTTTCAAGGGAAAAGAACTCTACAATATGTCCTGCTGTGAAGTGATAGAAGCAAATTATGAAATAAGGAATGACATTGTAAAATTGACCTACTGCTCTCACATGCTGGAGCTGATTATGGACAATGTACAGGAAGGAGAACCCTCCGGCAGGGTTCTTCAACTGCTTTTAAATACCCTGTATGTCATTGCCAACACAGACAGGTCTCCGGAGCTGGTGACAAGAGTTTTTGAACTGCGCCTGATGGCGCTGTTGGGATATGAGCCGCATATCCTCAGCTGCATGAAGTGCAATAAGACCCAGGATGAAAATATGTATTTTGATCTGGATAATTCAGGACTGGTGTGCGGCGAATGTGTCAATTTAAATGGGCGGGTGATACCGCTTCTTCCGGGCACAGTCAAAGCCCTGAAATACATAATGCACATAAGCCCGCAGAAATTGTACAGCTTCTCTCTGTCCGAGGACTCAGTAAAAGAGCTTGGAGTCATATCAAAAAAGTACATAAAGGAGCATCTGGGTAAGGAATATAACAAGCTGGACTATCTGAAACATTTTAAATAATATATGCGTAATATATATGCTGGTTATATATGAAATAATGTACGGCAATCAACACAAGCTGAAACTGTCAACACAACTGATACGGCTAATACATGACAATAATCGGGGTGAGGTATGGGCGTTAATATTTATTCCATTGTTTCAATAGTAGTTATCGCAATCAATATTGTGTTCATAATCACCGCTGTTTTTTTTGAAAGGAAAAAGCCGGTTCAGGCCCTGAGCTGGCTTTTGATACTGTTTTTTCTGCCGCTGGTAGGTTTTTTTCTTTACCTGCTGTTCGGAAGGCGGTCCTATAAGCAATACAGCCACAAGGTTTTTAAAAATTACGATGATATACCCTACGGCAAATCGGTGACGGCGGAAAATATCAATGACGAAATGAAACAGCTGCTGAGGCTGAATGCGGCCACTTCCTTCAGCCCGCTGACCGATGACAACAGTGTGGAAATATTCACCGATGCCCATGAAAAATATGAGGCGCTCATCAGAGATATCGAAGGGGCAAAATCCTCCGTCCATATGCTGTATTTTATAATCCAGAATGATTATATAGGCAAAAAAATAATAGAGCTGCTGGCGAAAAAGGCCAAAGAAGGATTGGAGGTCAGAGTGCTTTTTGACCACGGCTCCAATCTCCTCATGCCCTTCAGAGCCTATAAGTCCATTGTTGAAAACGGCGGGGAGGTCTCCAGCTATTTTTCAAACACCCTGGGAAACTATCTCAAGGTAAACTTCAGGAATCACCGCAAAATTGTTGTGATCGACGGCACAATAGGATATGTGGGCGGTATAAATATCGGTGATGAATACCTGGGCTTGAAGGAAAAGGTATCACCCTGGAGGGACACCCATCTGAGAATAACGGGGAGCAGCGTGGTGGACCTGCAGCTCAGGTTCATAGAGGATTGGATATACGCTTCAAGGCAGGATGTCACATTGTTTGACAAAAACAGGTATTTCCCGGAAACAGCGGATATATACAAGGGGAATACGGGGATCCAGATGGTGTCCAGCGGTCCCGACACCAACGGGGAAGAGATAAAGCGCGGGCTTATAAAAATGATAAACTCGGCAAAAAAGAACATATATATCCAGACCCCTTATTTTGTACCGGATACGCCTTTTTTGGAAGCCCTCCAGAACGCCGCGCTGTCTGGGATAGAGGTGATCATTCAAATACCGGGAAAGCCTGACAAATGGTATGTTTACAAGGCTACCATGTCCTTTGTGGCAGACGTGATCGGCTATGGAGTCAAGATATATCTGTATCCGGGGTTTTTACATGCAAAAATGACGGTGGTGGACGATTTCTGTTCGGTGGTGGGCACCGCAAATGTTGATATGAGAAGCTTTGCACTGAATTTTGAAATAGACGCCTTCATGTACGGGCATGAAATCACACAGAGGTGCACGAAAATATTCAATGACGATTTAAAGGTATCCACGCTGCTGACCAAAGAAAAATATGAGAGCAGAAGCGTTCTGTCAAAAATAGGAGAGGACGTTATCAGGCTGTTCTCTCCTATTCTGTGATACGGGTATCTAGAACTGGAAATATATAAACGAGTTTGCGTTGAACACTCCGAATACTATAAAGAAAATCAATCCCGCATAATACAGCCCCCATCTTATAACCAGCGGTTTTTTTGCTATTTCTTCGCTTAAAGGCTTTGAGCGCTGAAACAGTTGCACTGCCACCAGGAAGAGCACCACAAAGCAGCAAAGTGCCACCTGATACCTTGTGACTCCAACCGAACTGAAATTTGTCTTCAGTGAAAAGTCAGAGAATATTTTCCTGACAATAAACCTTGCGCTTGTGAAGGAAGCGGCCCTGAAGAAAATCCACGAAAAACATATGAGGTTAAAGCTTATGAAGACCTTTATAAAATTGTTGATTTTTGGCACTTTGTCCAATCCTGCCGCATGGGTGAGCTTTGCCCGTATATCCTTTGTCCACAGGGCAAAGACCAGATAGAAACCGTTAAGTCCTCCCCATATGACATAGGTCCAGGCGGCTCCGTGCCAGAGGCCGCTTAAAAGGAAAACGATCATCAGGTTTCTGTGCCATTTCCATTTTGCGCACCTGTTGCCGCCAAGGGAAATATAGACGTAGTCTGAAAACCAGCTGGAAAGGGAAATATGCCATCTTCTCCAGAATTCCGATATGCTTTTGGAGAAGTACGGGAGATTGAAGTTCTGCATAAGCTCGATGCCCATCACTCTTGAGGCCCCTCTGGCAATATCGGTATAGCCTGAAAAGTCGCAGTATATCTGGAAGGCAAAGAAGTAGGTGGTTAAGATCAGGGTCAGGCCGTTGGCGGCTTCCGGAGACTTATACACCACATTTACAACCTGCGCCAGGTTGTCTGCAATGACCAGCTTCTTGAAAAACCCCCAGGCCATGAGCTTCAGGCCGGAGGAGACCCTTGCGGCATCAAACCTGTGCTCGGTATGGAACTGCCAGAGCATATTCTGGGGCCGCTCGATAGGCCCTGCCACCAGTTGGGGATAGTACATTACATACAGAGCATATATGCCGAAATGCTTTTCTGGCGTGTGCTTTCCCCGGTAGACCTCGATAATATAGCTCATGCTCTGAAAGGTGTGAAAGGAGAGGCCTATGGGCAATATGATGGACAGACTGCCTATGGGATAGTTCCAGTGGAGCATGTGCGCCACCCGCTCCGCATTTTCATTAAAAAAATTGAAATACTTAAAAACAAACAGGATACCCACATTTGTCAGAATACTGACAATAAGGAAAATCTTTTTGTTGTTTCCCTGCATTTTGTCAATAAGTATGCCGGCACAGTAGTCAATAACAATAGTAAATCCAAGTATCAGTATATATTTGGGTACGAAGGCCATATAGAAAATACAGCTGCTTATGAGAAGCAGAAGCCACCTGACCTTATGGGGCAGGATAAAATACAAAAGGGTGACCACAGGGAAAAATATTAAAAAATCCACCGAGTTAAAAAGCATCGTTAATTCTCCTCCACAGATCTTCAGCCATATATTTATAGCCCTCCGGCAGTAAATGGATATGATCTGAAAAATAATCGTAATCGACCTTATTGTTATAATCGATATAGTTGAGACCCCTGTCTGAAAAACATTTTTCCACTGCGGCCAGATTGTTCCGGAAACCCTCTTTGTCCGTTGCTCCGGCCAGCAGCTCGTCGTTCATGGCATTCATAAAAAATATGGTATTCCTGCCCTTCTGTATTTGGGCGATTTTGTCTAAAAAGTATATCTGGGGGCTGTTCTGATCCAGCTTAAAAGCCTGATCGGAATAAAACCACCTGTTTTCAGGCAGGCTCATGGTCTGGGGCAGCGCCGGCTTCCGGCTCCACACCTGGAGCGCCGTGGCGGGTTGTCCCAACACGCTGTTTGCCTTGTCCCTGACTTTACTGCTGATAAATCCGCTGTAGCCAACCGCAGCAACATTTATATTGGTAAAACGGCAGATCTCAGCCTTCATATTTTCCCAGAGGCTCTCCTCCTCCATATTTCCGGTTTTAATCATGGCGTCATAGCTTTCCCTGTCCAGATCCTTCAGATAATGCTTGAGCCAGTATGCAGGTGTTTTCGCATTTATTTCCCAATAGCTGAAATTCAGGATCAGATTGTCGGTGGAAATGCCGTATTTGTGCAGGAGAAGTATCACTGTATAAAAATCGCCGAACATTGAGGAGGGGATTCCGAGGTTGAAAACACGCATATTGCTGTTTTCCTTCCTGGAAATTTCATTCATATACGCGCTCATGGTTTTATCGGGAGGGCAGGGCGTTCCGTAGCCAACAGAATCCCCTATGAAAATAACGTAGCTATCCGGTTTTTCGTCGTCTATGACGGCTTTAACAGCTTTGACCGTTGTTTCAAGCGCGTATATGTTATCTTTAAAAACGTCATAATTCAGGCGGCTGTTGTATATATACCGCGCAGGAAACATGAAACTGAAAAAAAGCTGCGACAATATGTAAAATACCGCCAGAAATATCAGCGATTTTGTTAGTATTTTCAAATTTCCACCTCACAGCCTGAAACCCCCGGTTTATTTATCAACCGCCGGTCAGAGGCGGCAGGGGTTTCCAGTATTGATATAAACGATTATAATCTAAAACCTTACATATTATACTATAATAAGAGCTGTGATTAAAGTTTTTTTACAATAAACCTGACGTCGGTTGTCATCAGGGGCGGATTGTTCTATAATTGATAGAAATAACGGCACAATGAGGTATTGATAATAGGGCCGCATATTGTTAAAATATTGTCATGCTGTAGGACGGAAGGGGATGAGGTGTTTTATGGTTGAAAAAATAGCTCGTGAGATGATTTTATATTTTGGTGAAGATGTAAAAAGGATAAATCACGCTCTTAAAGTATACGGCTTTTGCAGCACCATAGCCGGGCTGGAGGAGCTCAATGAAAACGGACGTCTGGTGGTAAGCCTGTGCGGTCTGCTTCATGACATAGGAATAAAAGAAGCCGAAAGGAAATACAATTCTTCGGCGGGTACATATCAGGAAAAAGAGGGCCCGGAAATAGCCAGACGCATAATGGAGAAATATGACATAGATACCGGAACAATTGAAAGGGCATGCTTTATTATAGGAAACCACCACAGCTACGGAAAAATAGACGGCATAGATTTTCAGATACTGGTGGAGGCTGATTTTATAGTAAATATTTTTGAGGATGAGATGGAAAAACCAGCTATCGGATCGGTCCGCGGCAAATACTTTAAAACCCGCTCAGGGATTCAATTACTTGAAGCAATGTACTTGGAATGATAAAATAATAAACCGTTGGGGAAGTGGGAAATAATTATCCAATCATTCCTTATAGGGGGGGAAGCATTCGTTGTTTAAACTGGTGAAATATTTAAAGCCATATATGAAGCAAGTAACTTTGGGCCCGGCATTCAAGCTTTTTGAGGCGATTCTTGAGCTGATGATACCGCTGATGATGGCCAGGCTTATAGATAACGGAGTGAGGGCGGACAATCCGTCTTATATATATAAAATGGGCGGGCTGATGCTTGCCACGGCGTTGACTGGCGCGGGCTCGGCCTTTATATGCCAATATTATGCCTCAATAGCCTCCCAGGGCTTTGGCACTACAATGAGAAACCTGCTTTTTAAAAGAATACAGGGTTTTTCATTCAGCGAAATCGACAAGATAGGTACGCCGTCTCTCATAAACAGGATCGTAAGCGACGTGAATCAGCTGCAGTTCGCCGTAGCCATGCTTATAAGGCTTGTCATCCGCGTTCCGTTTCTGTGCATAGGCGGAGTGATAATGGCCATGGTCATCGACCTGAAGCTCTCTCTGGTACTGCTGGGGACAATGCCACTTTTTGCCGTATTCATATATTTTATAATGTCCAGAAGCGTACCGCTGTTCAAGCAGGTGCAGAAAAAGCTTGACACCCTTTCCATAGTCATAAGGGAAAACCTTTCGGGAGTGAGAGTTATCCGCGCTTTTGCCAGAATGGACGGAGAGCGGGAACGCTTTATAAAAAACAACAGGGAATACGCCGACGCTTCAATTGGCGTAGGCCGGATTTCGGCGCTTCTGAACCCCGCCACAACGGTGATCGTGAATCTGGGAATTGCGGCTATCCTATGGTTTGGCGGCATTCAGGTATATGAGGGCAGGATGACCCAGGGGGAGATAATAGCATACATAAATTATGTTAATATGATATTGTCCGCCTTGATAGTTTTTGCAAATCTGGTGGTGACTTTTACAAAAGCGGCGGCTTCGGCTGCAAGGGTGAATGAAATACTGGCAATTGAGACTTCCATTGCCGATCCGCTGGAGGC
>JAEWSZ010000002.1 GCA_023397905.1 Bacillota bacterium
CTTCTTTATTTCGTCTTTTTTCATATCGACGGCACAGAAAACAAAATCCACCTCGCGGCAGATTTCCTTTATATGCTCCGTCGCATTTTTTACGATGATATTTTTAACGCCTTCAGGCATTGGCGCCGACATTTTCCATTTATCTCCCACAGCCTGGGAATATGTTTTCCCGGCAGATTTTTCGCTGGCGGCTATGGATACCACTTCAAACCAGGGATGATTTTCGAGAAGAGATATGAATCTCTGTCCGACCATACCAGTACCGCCAAGGATTCCAACCTTTAATTTCGACATCATTATCTCCATTTCCGGCATGGGATAAGTATTGAATTTGCCCGTGCCATTTATTTTTTTACTGTTAAATTTAATTTACCGCATATAATATGATTGGCAGTTTAAACGGTTGACCGAAAGTGTCCGCCAATCAGTGACATTTGTGTTTGTATTGTGTATTTTACCACATCATTATTCAAAATTCAATATTAAAAAAGCACAATACAACCCGGTGGCAGCCAAGTTTTCATATAAATTAAATATTAACACAAATTTAACTGATTTGCAGCGTGCAATTCTTTACAATATCATTGTTTAATTATTTTGCTGGGTAAAGGGATCCTGCGTCACGCCCCATTTTTTCAGTTCATCCTGGGTGCCGACCCAGACACCGGCTTTCATGGGCACCAGTTGGAAAAGCTCTTCAACGCAGTAATTCTGCATTCTGATGCAGCCATGGGAGGCGTAGGTGCCTATGGAATAGAAGGAGTTGGTCCCGTGTATGCCGTAGGAACCGTCTGTTCTGTTAATGCCAAGCCAGCGGCTGCCAAGGGGATTCTGGGGCGTTCCGCCCTTTACAGGCTTTGCAAAACCGCCGCCTCCCCAATCAGGATCCACGATTTTCATATTTATTACGAATTTGCCGGATTTGGTAAGGGACATGGGATTGCCTACGGCAACGGCATATTTTTTCAGGACCTTGGTATTTTCATACAGGGTCAGCGTCCGTTTGGTTTTATTTACAACGATCCATTTTCCTGTGGAAGGCGCTTTTGAAACGGTATCTTTATAGGTAAAGCTGCTGCTCAGAAGTCTGTCGATCAACATGGCTTTTGTAGCGTCGTCCCACTTGCCTGTGACGCTCATATTGTGATCGCTCTGAAAGAGCAGGAGAGCATTCCGGATATTCAGGTTTTCATCATTTTTGGAAGTGTTTTTGTAATAGCCCAAATCTTTGATGTATTTCATATAGGTTTTAGAGGTGAGTTCGGCAGTGAGCTGTTTACGTTTGTTTTCCAGGTCTGTTTTCTCCTGTTCCTTTTTCAGTTGTTCCTGATCTTTAATTAATTGTTCCCGCTCCGTATCCAGTTGTTCCCGGTCTTTTTTTAATTGTTCCTGATCCTTCTTTAGCTGTTCCTGTTCCTTTTTCAACTGCTCCAGCTGCTTTTGGAGTTCCTCCGGGGTAATTTGAGGCTCATGGGGTGTTGCCTGCTCGATTTCAATATTTTGTGAAAAAGCAGCGCTCCGGGAGCTTGTAGCTGTGACCGCCGTATTTTCCGCACAGCTGACAGCCGCGCTTTGGAAAATCATTGCCGTAATCAGGGCAAAAATGCATAGGAATTTTTTAAACATCATAATAGCCCACCCTTGTAATTAATAAAGTTAATAAATCAATACTCTGCCGGTGCTGATATTATATTGCCACGGATGTTTCATGACACCGGCAAGAGTATTTGATATATTCATCTTACGATTTGAGGCCGTATTTGATTACCATTTCCAGGTAAAATTTGATTTACATTATTGTTACGATTCATACGGAAGTGATTTACGCTATTCATGGGATATTGAATCTTTATGTAAATAAATATATAATTAGCTCGAAAAACAACATAAAGGTGTATTTGCAAACGGAGGGAATCAAGGAAATGAAAGGTATACTGAAAAGATGTCTGTGCCTGCTCATGGTTGCGGCAGTGGGAATGGCAGCCGCGTCCTGCGGCAACGGAACGGTAATGAAAAAGATCGAAAAAAGCGGAAAGCTGGTAATAGGCACAAGCGCCGACTATGCACCTTATGAATACCATATGGCAATTGATGGAAAGGATACGGTTGTGGGAGTGGATATTTCAATTGCCGGAGAGATTTCCAAGGACCTGGGAGTACAGCTTGAAATTGTGGATATGGGATTTGAAGAGCTTATTGCGGCCTTGAACGAAGACAAGGTGGATATTGTAATTTCGGGAATATCTCCGGATGAGGAAATGAAAAAAGCCGTTGATTTTTCTAAAATATATTATGAAGCGAAGCAGGGAGTTCTGGTCAGAAGCGGGGATAAGGACAAGCTGAAGAGTATCGCCGATCTGAAGGGCAAGAAGGTGGGTGCTCAGAGCGGAACAGAGCAGGCGAAAACCGTAAAGGAACAGCTGAAGGATTCCGAGCCGGTATTAATGGGAAAGCTCCATGATCTGGTCCAGGAACTGAAAAATAAGAAAATCGACGCTCTGGTTTTAGAGCTGCCTGTGGCCAACGGGTATGTGAACAACAACAATGACCTGGCGGTATCGTCTATTCCTTTGAAGGATGCTGCAAGAGGCTTTGCAATTGCCGTTAAAAAGGGGAATTCCGGGCTTGTGCAGCTCATAGACCAATCACTGGACAGGATTATGAAAGACGGCTCTGTTGATAAATTTATTCAGGAAGCAAGTGATAAAAATGTGACCAGGTAGTTTTATTTCTGTGAATAGGTTCCGGGAAAAAAGCAAATAATATCATGAAAAATTTGCAGAGGCGGTGCAGCCGGAATGTTCACACTTTTAAAATCTGCCATGGTTTATTCTCCTGATTGCCTGGGCAATCGGGATATACTTTTTTGCTTTGATAAAATAGTTTCGGTAAAAGATAGCATAAACGTTTCGGGACTTGAGAATGTCAAAGTCCTCGACTGCGGCGGCAAAATAATCCTGCCGGGCTTTATCGACCTGCATGTGCATATTGCAGGGGGAGGCGGCGAAGGAGGGTTTACCACCAGAACTGCCGCGGCCAATGGGGCGGATATACTTGGAAGCGGCGTTACCACAGTGGTAGGCGTACTTGGGGCCGACGGCGTCACCAGGAGCGTGGCAAATCTGTATGCCCAGGCAAAGCAACTGGAGCAGGAAGGCCTGTCCACATACATGTACACCGGATCATACCAGGTGCCGGTAATCACTCTGACCGGGAGCGTACAGGACGATATGGTATTTGTGGACAAGGTAATAGGGGTGGGCGAAATTTGTCTGGAGGACAACAGGGCTTTCCAGCCAACCTTTGAAGAACTGGCCAGAATAGCCGCCCAGACCAGAAATGGCGCCATAGTCTCAGGAAAGGCGGGCCTGGTGCATTTCCACATGGGTTCAGGCGGCAAGGGGCTGGATTACCTGTTCCGCCTGATAGATGAAACGCTTATCCCCAAAGCGCATTTTCTCCCCACACATGTGAACCGGACCGGCAGGCTGTTTGAACAGGCTGTGAATTATCTGCAAAAGGGTGGGCACATAGACCTTACGGCGGGATTCATACCCTGTGGGGAAGCTCCCGACTGTGTTGCCAGCTATGATGCGTTGAAAAGACTGACAGACATCGGCGCGGACACCGGCAGGGTCACCATGAGCTCAGACGCATACGGAAGTGTGCCGGTATTTGATGAACAGGGCAATGTTGTCTCCTCAGACACCGTAAGCACAAAGATACTTTTCGAAGAGATAAAGACGGCTATAAAAGATTTCAAAGTTCCCATAGAAACCGCGGTTTCAATAATAACCCGGAATGCTGCAAAGGTCCTGAAGATAGACCGTACAAAGGGCAGCCTTGAAGCGGGCAAGGACGCCGACTGCGTAATCTGCGACAGGGAGCTGAATATAGTAAATGTGTTTGCAAAAGGCAAAATGTATCAGACTTGATAATAAAATCCCGAGTTAAAATAAATTTATTATACGGCCACTCCTAAAATGCGGCATTCCGTCATATAATTAAACAGTGGATAAGCATTCCGTCTGCCTGACGGCGGAGGAGTCAACTATTTGATAGTTTCTGAGGGAGTTGAGGAGTTTGAGTAAAGAGATACCAGGCAAAGAAATTCATAGTAAGGGGATACGAAGAGCGATATTTCTGTTCTTCGTGATTTTCGCCCTGTTTACCTGTGCGGTGGTTATTTCGGAGGTCATAAATTACAAGCACATAGTAAATACATATCCTGACAATATTCAGATAGCTGTGCCAGATGTGGTTTCAGTGGCAAAGCCCGCGCAGGAAGCCTTCGATTTTCAAAAGAGCAAGGTGACCACATGGCTTATAAGACTGTTTATGAGTTTTGTAATACCTGCGGTTTTCCTTTTTTCAAGATTCTCCGCAGGCTTGAAAAATTGGGTGGCAAGCAAGACCAAACGGTGGGTATCCGTAATAATTCTGTACTTCATTATATATTCAATAATCGAGGCGCTGATTTATTTCCCCCTGGACCTGTACACGGGATTTTTCAGGATGCACCATTTCGGATTGTCAAATCAGACCTTCAATCAATGGCTGGTTGAGTTTATAAAGAGCTTTATGGTGAATACGGTCATTGTGGCAGCAATCATATGGATACCCTTCATTATTATCAAAAAATGTCCAAGGCGCTGGTGGCTCTATCTGGCCCTTGCCACCATACCGTATTTGTTTGCCATTTCCTACATCCAGCCGGTTATAATAGACCCTGTCTTCAACCAGTACAAATCCGTGGAGGACGCCAATCTTTCGGCGAAAATAGATCAGTTGCTGGAAGAGACTTCAATAGAAAACTGCCAGGTATACCAGGTCGATAAAAGCAAGGAAACCAATCAGATGAACGCCTATATGACCGGAGTGTTCAATACTAAAAGGATAGTGCTGTGGGATACTACAATCAATTATCTGAATACCGATGAGGTTCTGGGGGTGACAGCCCATGAAATAGGGCATTATCTGATGGGACATATATGGAAGTCCATTATAATAGGCGGGTTTGGGAGCATTATATTGCTGTATATCGTTTACAGGCTGAGCAACTGGTTCCTGATAAAGTCAAAGGGCCGGTGGGGCTTTGCGAAGCTGTCCGATGTGGCGGCCTATCCTCTTATCATATTGATGATCAATGTGATGCTTTTTGTGTCGGCGCCTGTTATAAACGCATATTCAAGAAGCATTGAGATGGAAGCCGACCGCTTTGAACTGGAGCTCACGCAAAATAATTTTGCCACGGCCACAGCCACTGTCAAGCTTCACCAGCAGAGCCTGACAATGCCGGAACCGGGATATGTGTATATGCTGTGGACATACGACCACCCGACCTATAAATCCAGGGTGGATTTTGCAAACGAGTACAGACCCTGGGAAAATGGGCAGCCGCTGAAATATCAGAAATTTATTAAAGAGAATAAGAAGTGAAGGAGTAGAAGTACAGGAGTAGAGGAGTACAGAATAAAACCTTAAAGGCAGAATTCAGAAGCGAGGATTCAGGATTCAGAATAAAACCAAGGCGGAAGTACAGAAGTATGAAAGTTGAGGAGTATGGGAGTATAGAAGTTGAGGAGTACCAGAAGTACAATAATATAGGGAGCCAAAGGCATACAAGTGTATGGGAACGTTGGAAGTGTCTGGAACGGAAACCTTGCTGCGGATTTAACATATGTCCGTGGAGGAAAATATCAGCTCCTGATAGAATATATAAAATATGCCGGCAGAATATAAATAAAGACTTAAAGACTAAATTCGCAGAAGAATATAAATTTTGCAAGTCAAATCTGTTGTGAAAGTCTGTTTGTTGCGTTTACTTCTGCTGCAAATCAAATAATGAATTATAAAAGGAGACGCGTTATGGAGTTGATTAAAGGGCTGGGAATACTGGACGCATCATTTCTTATCCCCCTTATAGCCGTGGTAGTTATTATATTAATTGTTGCAAAGATTGCAAAGAGCCTGTTGAAGCTGGCTGTACTTATTGCGGTAATAGCCGTTGCGGTCACAATATACCTGAACCTTCCCAGCTTCAAGGTGGACAATGGCACGGCCACTCTTGAACTGTTCGGAAAGCAGCACACTGTGAGTGTGAAGGATTCAAAGGTAATTACGGAACAAGAGGACGGTAAAACAAAAACCGTATTGGTTTCAGGAAACACCCGAATAGAACTTCCATTCAGCAAAGGGTTTGCGGATAAGTTTATAACTCAGAAATTGCAGGAAGCCAGATGAGATTGTATACAATAAACTTAGTTAAATATTGAAATACGCTAATAGATACGGTTTGAAAGATATGTAAAATATTTCTATGAAAAAATTTATGGTTTAAACCTCTCTTTTGTGGTATAAATAACAATGCGAAGATAAACATGGAGTTGAATAATGTTTCCTTCGCAGGGCGCCTGTACAAAATGTGCCGGCAAAACGGTACACGGTAGTTGTAAAGGCCACAGGCAGTTTTTCAGCACAGTTTTATTTATACTACTTATACACACAACAATATGGGATATGTGAACGCCGGGCAAGCGGCATTCAGCCACCTTGCATATGCGTTTCACAAAAAGAAAGGGGAGAGTTTCATGGAAGCATGGAGAGGTTTTAAACAAGGGAACTGGTGTGAAGAAATAGATGTAAGAGATTTTATTATTAACAACTACACACCTTACGAAGGCGATTCTTCCTTCCTGGAGGGGCCTACCGGGGATACGGTCAAGCTTTGGGGAGAGACCAGCGCTCTGCTTGCAAAAGAGAGGGAAAACGGCGGAGTGCTTGACGCCGATACCGAAATAATATCCACTATGATTTCACACGAACCGGGATATATAGACAAAGAACTGGAAAAAATAGTGGGACTTCAAACCGACCATCCGCTGAAAAGAGGGATCATGCCCTTCGGCGGGATCAGAATGGTGGTCAAAGGCGGAGAAGCTTACGGTAAAAAAATAGATGAAAATGTGGTAAAGATATTCACAGAATACAGAAAAACCCACAATGACGGTGTTTATGACGCATACACCCCTGAAATGATGAGGGCTAAAAAAGCCGGTATCATAACCGGGCTTCCCGATGCATACGGACGGGGCAGAATCATAGGTGATTACAGAAGAGCTGCATTATATGGAGTGGACAGACTTATAGAAGAAAAGGAAAAACAGCTGACAAGCCTTGAATTGGACTATATGGACGGAGAAACCATTCAGGAGCGTGAAGAGACAAGGGAGCAGCTAAGAGCCCTTCAATATTTGAAACAGATGGCAGCCCAATACGGATTTGACATATCAAGACCTGCGGAGAACGCCCGTGAGGCATTTCAATGGCTGTATTTCGCATATCTTGGAGCGGTAAAGGAACAAAACGGAGCGGCCATGAGCCTTGGCAGGGTGTCTACCTTCCTGGACATATATATCGAAAGGGATATAAAGGACGGCGTACTTACGGAGAAGACGGCCCAGGAGCTTGTGGACCATTTCGTTATGAAGCTCAGACTTGTCCGCTTCCTGAGAACTCCCGAATATGAAAAGCTCTTTTCAGGAGATCCTACATGGGTGACTGAGAGCATTGGCGGAATGGGACTGGACGGAAGAACCCTGGTCACAAAGAACTCTTTCAGAATGCTTCACACCCTGTTCAATCTGGGACACGCCCCCGAGCCAAATATGACGGTTTTGTGGTCGGTGCATCTGCCTGAAGGCTTCAAGAAATTCTGTGCGGACACCTCCATAAAAACAAGCTCCATACAGTATGAAAGCGACGATATAATGAGGTATTACTGGGGAGATGACTATGGGATCGCTTGCTGTGTATCGGCCATGAGAATAGGAAAGCAAATGCAGTTTTTCGGAGCCAGGTGCAACATGGCCAAAGCCCTGCTTTACGCCATAAACGGAGGCCGTGATGAGAAATCCGGGGTACAGGTGGGACCGGCGCTGATTCCGATTAAAACCGAGTATCTGGAATATGACGATGTTTGGAAGCGCTTTGATGCGGTTTTGAACTGGGTGGCAAAATTATATATAAACACCTTGAATATAATCCACTACATGCATGACAAATACGCCTATGAAAGGCTACAGATGGCGCTGCATGACAAGGACATCCTGAGGACCATGGCCTGCGGCATAGCCGGACTGTCGGTAGTGGCCGATTCACTCAGCGCAATTAAATATGCAAAGGTGAAGGTGATCAGAAATGAAGAAGGGCTTGCGGTTGATTATGATATCGAAGGGGATTATCCCAAGTTCGGAAATAACGACGACCGTGTTGACAACATAGCCGTAATGCTGGTGAAAACCTTTATGGAGAAGCTTGAAAAGCAGAGGACATACAGACACTCTGTTCCGACGCTTTCAATTCTCACCATTACCTCAAATGTTGTTTATGGCGCAAAAACCGGAAACACTCCGGACGGAAGAAAGGCCGGAGAGCCTTTTGGACCTGGTGCCAATCCAATGCACGGAAGAGACCTGAACGGAGCCCTGGCGGTGCTGAAGTCAATTTCCAAGCTGCCGTACCAGTTTTCACAGGACGGTATTTCATATACCTTCTCAATCATTCCAAAGGCGTTGGGTAAGGACGGGGATTCAAGAGTCAACAACCTTTCGGCGCTGCTGGACACATATTTTAAAGAAGGCGGGCACCATATAAATATAAATGTATTTGAAAGGGAAATGCTGCTGGACGCCATGGAGCATCCTGAGAAATATCCGCAGCTGACCATAAGGGTTTCGGGATACGCCGTCAACTTTATAAAGCTTACAAGAGAGCAGCAGCTGGATGTAATTAACAGAACCATCCATGAAAACGTATAACCGGATATATAATTATAATGAAGGATACATTACTAAATTAGGTATAATGGAAATATACGGACGGGCAAATTAACCAATGGGCTGGGCAACGATAAGGAGTTGTTTATTGTGGAAGTTAAAGGAAGGGTTCATTCATTTGAGACGTTCGGTACTGTGGACGGACCTGGTATCAGATTTATAGTTTTTCTCAAAGGCTGTCCATTGAGATGCAAGTATTGCCATAACCGGGATGCCTGGAGCTCCGAGGGCGCAAAACTGTATACCGCAGAAGAGGTCATGGCAGAGGTGAGGAAGTACAGGAATTTCATAGATTCCTCCAAGGGCGGCATTACGGTCAGCGGAGGCGAACCCCTCATACAGCCGGAGTTTGTGAAGCAGCTGTTTGAAAAGTGCAGGGAAGAAGGCATTCATACGGCTGTGGATACTTCCGGCTATGTGAATGTGGAGGATGTCAGATCGGTGTTGGAATACACCGACCTGGTGCTTCTGGACCTGAAACAAGCCAATGCGGAGAAACATATTGATTTGACCGGTGTAGAAAACGGCAGGATAAAGAAATTTACCCAATATCTCAGTGAAATCAATAAGCCGGTATGGATCAGATATGTGCTGGTGCCGGGATATACCGACGATGAGGCGGACCTTATGGCTGCCCACCAATATTTGAAGCAGTTTAAGAACATTGAAAAGATAGAAGTGCTGCCCTACCATACCATGGGCAAGGTGAAATGGGAAAATCTCTGTGTGGATTATCCACTGGAGGGCGTACGGTCTCCGACGAAGGAAGAAGTTGAAAGGGCAAAAAGCATACTTACCAAAGTCAATTACGGTTGAAAACCTTTGGCTTTAAGCCGATAATATGCCGGGGTCCGGATATGAGAGCTGATATAGGTTCCCGTATCCGGACCCTTTTTGATGTTCTCTGATTTACGGGATAGAAATAAAGCACCGTAATATAAAAATATTTTTAAAATGTACTAAACATTCAGAATTTGGGCATGATAACTACATGCGGATTTGGATGTTTGTTTTTTTATTTAAAAAATTTTTATAAATGGTGATATACATATATGGATATATCAATTTTTCTCATTATAATCTTACTTGCGGCAATAATAATAGCTGCTATAATATGGATGGAAAAACGGCCCTCTTTCGAGTTCCAGATAGAGGATGTTGTTCTGTGCTGCGACGAGCTTGAACGGCATGGGGAACAGCTGGCAAAATCCCAGGCGACAATTAAGAAAAAAAACAGTATTAAAAGATTGAAGAAGAGGATTGAAGCAAAATACCAGGGCATACTTCAAACCTATGAAGGGCTGAACAGGGATATGGGAGAGTCTTTTCCCGTGCCTCCAGCCGCAGAATGGCTGCTGGACAATTTTTATATTGTCGAGGAACAGAAGAGCATAATAATAAAAGAACTGAGTCAGATAAGAGGAGCGCTTCCGGTAATCTCGGACGGCGCTTATACGGGATTTCCCAGAATATACGCCATTGCGGTGGAAATAGTGTCCCACATTGACGGCAATGCCAATGAGAAGATCATCAGGGATTTTCTGACCGCATATCAGAAATACGCCTTTTTGTCCATAGAAGAGCTCTGGATGCTGCCGCTCATGGTAAAAGCGGCTTTGCAGGAAAAGCTGTGGGTGGTGTGCGAAAAAATGAATGCGACGCGGCGCGATTGGTACAAAGCCCAGGAAATAGCCGGATTCATAAAGAAGAACGAGCAGGACTGCGACGCTTTCAGAGACCGAATAACAGAGCTTGACGAGCTGTCCCCTGCATTTGTGGAGCATCTGATAAAAAAACTCAGAAAAGAAGGCTCCAAAACCCTCTGGATGATAGACTGCCTTGACAGTATACTGATCCAGAAAAGCGCCTCAACCGACAGCTATATATCCATAGATCACCACAATCAGGCGGTGGCCCAGGTTTCCATAGGGAATGTCATAAACAGCCTCCGCATGCTTGCGGGGTTTGACAGCACTGTGCTTTTTGAGGATCTGAGCGAGGTGGAGCGGATATTGAAGCAGGACCCCTGCGCCATATATCCGGAGATGGATTTCAACTCCAGAAATTACTATAGAAATGTTATTGTGAAGCTGGCAGAGAGATACGGGACAACCGAAATAAATATTGCCAGGCTGAGCCATGCGCTGGCCGTAAAGGCATATGGAAAAGATCCCGGAGCTTCGCCGGACAATCATGTGGGATACTATCTGGTGGGAAAGGGACAGCCGGAATTAATCAGGGAGCTGGGAAAAAAACGGGAGCAGCCTGAGGAAAACACACCGTTTTATAAAAAGGATCCGGCCAGAGTCTATATATCTTCTATTGCAGTGCTTTCGGTTATTATAGCGCTGTTGCCAGTTCTATACAGCTTCGGCAGGGGAACCGGCAAGGCCGCGGTCATTGTAATAGCCGGAATTCTGGGGATAATTCCCGCAAGTGAAATTGTAACAGCGGTAATAAACAGTTTTATCAGCCGTTTTGTGCCTCCCGCCAGGTTCCCGAAGCTGGAGCTAAAGGACGGCATACCGGAGGAATCGGCCACAATGGTGGTGGTGCCGACGTTGATCCCCAATGTAAAAAGAACTCTTGACCTGATTGACAACCTTGAGGTATTTTACCTGGCCAATAAGGGCGAAAATATCTATTTTGCATTGATCGGAGACTTTAAAGACGCCGATGAGGAAGTGCTGCAGGAGGACGGCAAAATTGTGGAGGCGGCCAGGAAGAGGATAGAAGAGCTGAACAGCAAGTACGAGGCTTCAGTCCGGCCGGCCTTTTATTTTTTATGCAGGAAGAGGCAGTTCAATCAAAAACAGCATAAGTGGATGGGCTGGGAGAGAAAAAGAGGGGCCATCATGGAGCTCAACAGGCTGCTGCGGGGAAACCGGGATACCAGCTATGTATTCAACAGCGCCGGGCTCGAGGAACTGCCCCATGTGAAATACGTAATTACCCTGGACGCGGACACCCAACTGCCTCTGGAAACTGCCAGACAACTGGTGGGAACTATATCACATCCGCTGAACAGGGCTGTATTTGACCAGCAAAAAGGCATTGTTACGGAGGGCTACGGGATACTCCAGCCCAGGATCGATGTCAACATTGAAAGTGCCGCCGCCTCGGGCTTTACTAAAATATTTGCGGGGCAGGGAGGAATTGACCCATACACCACCACTGTCTCCGATGTTTATCAGGACGCCTTTGGAGAGGGAATCTACACGGGCAAGGGAATTTACGAGATCGATGTTTTTCAGAAAACCCTGGACGGAACCATACCTGAGAATACGGTTTTAAGCCATGACCTGCTGGAGGGCAGCTATTTAAGAACCGGCCTTGTAACTGATATAGAGCTTATAGACGGCTATCCGGCCAAGTACAATTCATATATGATGAGGCTTCACCGCTGGACGAGGGGCGACTGGCAGCTGCTGTCATGGGTATTCGGTACAAATCCGCTGTCGGAGTTGTCCAGATGGAAAATGCTTGATAATCTGAGAAGAAGCCTTTTATATCCGGCTCTGGGCATAATTTTCCTTTTGAGCTTATCGGCTTTGAGAGAAAGTACCTGCGCATGGAACTGGCTGGGTGTTCTGGCAGTTTGCGCGCCTATTCTCAGCCATTTTGTGAATATGTTATTTGTAGACGATTACAGGGTTTATATAACAAAACGAAGTGCCACCATAATAACAGGCTTCAAGGCCCTGGCGGTGCAAATAGGGCTGATGCTCGCCTTTGCCCCGTATCAGGCGTATCTGATGTCAAATGCAATTGTCAAAACCCTTGTAAGGGTTCTGGCTACAAAGAAAAACCTGCTTGAATGGGTTACTGCCGCCGATATGGAATTGGCCCTGAAAAATGATCTGCCGAGCTATTACAGAAGGATGTGGTTTTCACCGGTATACGGTGCAATAATTTTCGTTTTGGGGCTGTATTCCGGGGGCGGATTTGTATGGCCGGGAGCTGCCGCGTTTATTCTGTGGGCCTTTGGCCCGGGAATAGCCTATCATATCAGTCAGCCCGCCGACTTAAAGAAAGATGTGCTTGAGTCTGATGAACTGAGGGAGCTCAGATTGCTGGCCAGGAAAACCTGGTGCTATTTTGACGAATTTGCGGGGCCGGAAGAAAACTACCTGCCTGCGGACAACTATCAGGAGGAACCCTACAAGGGTTCTGCCCACAGGACCTCGCCCACAAACATCGGTCTGCTGCTGGTATCCGACCTTGCGGCAAGAGATATGGGATACATTAATACGGCGGATTTAATTGAAAAAATAGCCAACACCATAAATACCATAGAAAAAATGCAGAAATGGAACGGGCATCTTTTTAATTGGTATAATACCGCCAATCTTGAGGTCCTGCGGCCAAAGTTTGTTTCCACTGTGGACAGCGGAAATCTGGAAGGATATTTGATGGTGCTGGAAGAGGGCTTGAAGCAGTATGCCCATAAACCTGTGTATGATGAAGCCGTAATAGACGGTTTTTTTGACCTGATGGAGCTCTGTAACCGGGAGCTGAAAGGAAATAAGCCATATTTTGATATTGAAATATTAAAAAAATTGAAATTTACAGAAAGAGGGATGCCGGAAGAACAACAGAAAAACAACCCGCAGATCAGCTTTAAACAGCTGATTCCAACTATATCAGGGTATATGGATGAAATCAGGGGAAAGGGCAAAAAGGGATATTGGACGGACAGGCTCAAAGCCGCAATAGATACCTATTATAAAGCCCTTGAAAGATATGGGGACGCAATTTTTAACAATCTGGATGAAATAAGCACCCTGAGCTCGGAAATTGACAGGCTCAGAAGCCGGATCAGGGCGCTTATAGAGGGAATGCATTTCAAAGGCCTGTTCGACAGCCGCAGGAACCTGTTTACCATTGGCTATGATGTGGAAGAGGGGCATGCCAGCAAGTCATACTATGATCTTTTTGCCTCGGAAGCCCGCCAGACAAGCCTGATTGCAATTGCAAGGGGTGAAGTGAACAAGCAGCACTGGTTCAAGCTGGGGAGAAAGCTTACCAGGATAGACGGCGACAAGGGGCTCGTATCCTGGACCGGAACCATGTTTGAATACCTGATGCCCAGACTTTTGATAAAGAGCTATCCCAACACCCTTATTGACAAGACCTATGAATTTGTGGTCAATACCCAGATAAAATACGGACAGGAAAAGGACACTCCCTGGGGTATTTCAGAATCCTGCTTCCATGCCTTTGACATAGGGCTGAATTACCAGTACAGGGCATTTGGCGTTCCTCAGCTGGGATTGAAACGCGGCCTGGTAAATGACATGGTTGTGGCGCCCTATGCCACTATTATGGCAATCGACATGGTACCCAGGGAATGCTTCAACAACATACAGAGACTCAGGAATCTGGGGGCGGAAGGCAGATTTGGCCTTTACGAGGCGGTGGATTTTACGGATTCCAGGCTCAATGAAGGCCAGAAATGCGCCGTGGTCAAAAGCTATATGGTCCACCATCAGGGCATGAGCATGCTGGCTTTTGTGAATTTCTTCAAAGACAGCGTGATGCAGGAGAGATTTCACAAAAACCCCAGGATAAGAGCTGTGGATGCGCTTATGCAGGAAAAATTCCCGGCCAATGTGGTCATTTCAAAGGAGCACCGGGAACAGCCATTGTTCACCTTCAGGAAGCAGGTCAATTCCGAAGAAACTGTTATACGCAGCTTCTCACGGCTGTCCGCGGTTCCGAACCTGCACCTGCTCACCAATGGAAGCTACAATGTGATGCTTTCGGAAAGGGGAAGCGGCTTTGCACGCTGCAATTCCATGGCGGTTTACAGGTGGATAAATGATTATATGGCCGGCAGCGGGGCTTTTATATACCTGAGGAATGTGAACTCCAATGATTTCTGGTCCACCACCTATGAGCCGGTAAATACTGTGCCGGAGGCCTACAAGGTCATTTTCTCCCCTCATAAGGCCGAATATATCAGAAGGGAAGGAAACATAGAGACAAATACCGAGGTCATAGTGAGCACCGAGGACAATACGGAAATCCGAAGAGTGAGTATCCATAATCACAGCGGCTCAAAGAGAGTGATTGAGCTCACAAGCTATATGGAAGCGGTACTGACCCAGCCAGAATCGGATATGGCACATCCGGCTTTCAGCAAGCTTTTTGTAAAGACGGAATATATCAGCGATTACAATGGGCTTCTGGCTGTGAGAAGGAAGAGGGATGACGTAAAACAGACGGTATGGGGATATCATGCAGTCTCAACAAACGGAGCTGTGCAGGGTAAGGTCGAATTTGAGACCGACCGCTCACAGTTTATCGGAAGAAACAGGAGCCTTGCCGCGCCCAGGGTGATGGATCCGGACCAGCCGCTGTCAAATTCAGCGGGCTCGGTATTGGATCCGGTTTTCAGCCTGAGGATCAGAGTGTGTATAGAACCCGGGGAGACTGCGGTGGTAAATTTCTGTATTGGCGTCTGCGATACCAGAAGAGTTGCCATAGACATGCTGGAAAAATACAGTGATAATTCCGCGGCTGAGAGGGTTATAGAGATGGCCTGGACAAGAAGCATAGTAGAGGCCGGATTTATAAATATAAGCGGCAATGATGAAAGGGCTTACCTGAAGCTCCTTCCCAAGCTTTTATTCGGAACGGACAGGCGGAAGCAGGAGCAGTATATACTGCAAAATACACTCTCTCAGCCCGACCTGTGGCCTTTTGGAATCTCGGGAGACCTGCCGGTGATACTGATTACGGTAAGGAGCAGGGACAGCTTTGAGGAAATCCAATGGGCATTGAAGCTGCATGATTATTACCGGTTGAAGGGAGTGACCTTCGATCTGGTGATCCTTCTCATGGATGAGGAAGCCTATATACAGCCGGTATTTGAAATGATAAGGGATATGGCCATATCAGGCCGTTCCTGCGATCTCATGGACAGGCGGGGCGGGATATTTATCAGAAATGCCAGACAGATGAATCCCGAGCAGAGTAATCTTCTTTTTGCCTGCGCAAAAATAGTTATTGACGCCGATACCGGAGTGGCGGACCTTATCAATGAGGCTTTGGATTCGGATGAAATGCTGCGGCAGTTAAAGTCACCTGAAATGGGAAAATCCGGTGCGGCCGGAGCAAAACCGGCAGGCAATCCGGGTGCGGCAGCAGGGATCCTGGCCGGAGAAGCCGGTTCCCGTGAAATCCGTCCGGCGGAGGTTATTTCCGGAAGTCCGGCGGGAGCTTACGTTGATGAAACCGCGGAAGAAAGCCATATTGCAGGGATTACAGGAGAACTGAGCTTTTTCAACGGGGTGGGAGGCTTCTCCAAAGAGGGGGATGAATACGTCATATGTCTTAGACATGGAGGCAATACTCCCGCGCCCTGGTCAAACGTCATTGCAAACGAACGGTTCGGCTTCATATGCACCGAAGCCGGAGGCGGATATACCTGGCACCAGAATAGCAGCCAGAACAAGCTCACCGCCTGGGCAAATGATCCAGTGCTTGATCCGGCCTCCGAAATAATATACCTGCATCTGGAGGAAAGCGGTGAAATATGGAGCTGCACGCCTTCACCTGTGAGGGAAAGAGGCGCATATATAATACGGCATGGCTTCGGCTACACAGCATTTTCCCACAGGAGCCACGGACTGGAGCAGGAACTGGTGCAGTTTGCGGCAGTTAACGACACTGTAAAAATAAGCATATTGACCCTGAAAAATCAGCGTCAAAAGGAGATTGCACTGGATACCGCCTATTACCTGAGACCTGTTCTTGGCGCTGAGGCCGGCCAGACTTCGCCTTACATTGTCACCAGCTTTGACGGGGGACTGGGAGCTTTGCTTATTGATAATGTGTACAGTCAGGATTTCAGAGGCTCACGGGCATATGTCTCCTGCTCGGAGCAGGATGTGACTTATACCGGCGAAAGGCTGGAGTTTATAGGAGAGAATATGGATCCGACCCGCCCCGCAGGCATGAGGACGGAGCTGAAAGGGACAGTAGGAGCAGGCCTTGATGCCTGTGCCGCTATGAAAACACAGGTGAGGATCTTGCCGGGAGAGACAAAGCAGGTGGTGTTTTTATTCGGGCAGGAAAAGCCTGAACTGCTGGCAGAGCTTATTCCCAAATTTAAAAATATTCAAAATGCACTGGAGGAATTGGCCGGAGTCAAAAAAAGCTGGCATGACAGGCTGAGGCAAATACAGGTCAGCACGCCGGATGCCGCCATGAATATACTTCTTAACGGTTGGCTGCAATATCAGGTGCTCTCCTGCAGGCTGTGGGCAAGAACCGGCTTTTATCAGGCTGGAGGCGCGTTTGGCTTCCGGGATCAGCTGCAGGATGTCATGGCTGTGGTCTACACCATGCCGGAAATAACAAGGAAGCAGATCCTGCTGCATTGCAGGCATCAGTTTGTGGAAGGGGATGTGCAGCACTGGTGGCATGACCAGAAAATCAACGGCATCAGGACCAGGTATTCCGACGACCTTTTGTGGCTGCCATATGTGGCCTGCGACTATATAAACGCCACAGGCGATTATGACATTCTGAATATAAAGGAAACCTATTTGCAGTCCTCACTTTTAAAGGATACTGAGCATGAGAGATACGAAATACCTTCGCCGTCAGTTGAAACCGGTACGGTTTATGAGCACTGCATCAAGGCAATAGAAAGGGGCTTGAGATTCGGACCCCATGGAATACCCCTTATAGGAGGCGGAGACTGGAACGACGGTATGAATATGATCGGGCCCAACGGCCAGGGTGAAAGCGTCTGGCTGGGATGGTTTTTATACTGCGTCCTTCAGAAGATGATACCCATATGCAAGTATATGGGTGACAATGACAGGGTCGCAGGCTATGAGAAAAGCTCAGGGGAAATCATAGAGGCTCTGGAAAGAGAGGCATGGGACGGCAGCTGGTACAGAAGGGCGTATTTTGACGACGGGACTCCCCTTGGTTCTATTCAGAATGACGAAGGGAAAATAGATTCACTTGCGCAATCCTGGGCCGCCATAACTGCCGCCGCCAAAGGAACGAGAGTTGAGGAAGCCATGAGCGCAGTGGAAAAATACCTGATTGACAGGAAAAACGGTATTATTAAGCTGCTTACGCCGCCGTTCTACGACAGTGAGATGAATCCCGGGTATATCAAGGGCTATCTCCCCGGAGTAAGGGAAAACGGAGGACAGTATACCCATGCGGCCACCTGGGTGATCTATGCTTTTTCCAGAATGGGCAAGGGAGAGCAGGCCTGGGATCTCTTCAACATGGTAAATCCCATTAATCATGCCAGAACGGACATGGAGAGGATGACCTACAAAGTGGAACCCTATGTAATGGCGGCCGACGTATACGCGGTCCATCCAAATGAGGGAAGAGGCGGCTGGACCTGGTATACGGGCGCTGCCGGCTGGATGTACAGGATCGGTATGGAACACATTCTGGGAATTAAAAAGCAGGGGAATTACCTGGTTGTGGATCCCTGCATTCCGAAACAGTTGAATGAATACTCTGTAAAATATACTTTTGGTTCCTCGGTTTACAATATAGTGATAATAAATCAGAACCGCCGGAATACAGGCGTCGGCAAAATTGTTATGGATGGAGAAACCATTTATACAAATAGATTTCACCTGAAGGATGACGGAAGGCCTCATAGGGTGGAGGCGTATTTGTGAGGAATGCAGGAGCCGGGATTCAGAAATCAGGATAAAGACAAAAGACAGGATTCAGAAATCAGGATTCAGAATAAAGGCAAAAAGCAGGAGCCGGATAATGGCTCCTGCTTTTTGAGCATGTGCATACGTTTTTACAGACTGGGTCTTGCGCAGGAGTTTCTCATTATGATGTCTGCGTCAAATACCACCTTCTGGGGCGACCAGCTTCTGGGATTTTTTATTCTGTCGATGAGCAGCTCGGCAGCCTTTTTTCCCAATTCAACAGGCTGCTGGTTAATTACGGTCATGTCGGGATTTAAAATGGTGTGGTACTTGAACACGCCGAAAGCGCAGACCGACATCTCATCGGGAATGCTTATATTCATCTCGTTTAAGGCGGCCACCGCCCCCAGGGCCATAAGATTGTTGACGGAAAATATGGCCGTAGGTTTTAAGGGCTGCATTATCAGCCTTTTGGTGAGCTCATAGCCCGATTCGAACTTATAGTTTCCATATAATAAATAGTTTTCGTCTATTTCCATGCCATTGTGTTCAAAGGCCTTGATATATCCCCGCAACCTGTCGTTTATGAGAACAGGATTGCTTTCGCTGCACAAAATGGCTATTTTCCTGTGTCCCAGGGAAATAAGATAGTTTATCATCTGGTAGGATCCTGTAAAATTATCATTGATTACAGAATCCATCACCATATTGTCATCGGTATTGCAGAAGTCCCTGTCCAGCAATACGATGGGCAAATTGGCATTGTTAAGCTTTAATATTTTTTCATTTTTTCCCGCAGAAGCTATTATTATTCCGTCAACCCGCTTGGCCACCAGAACATCCAGGATCTTATTCTCATTTTCAAGGTTTTCGTCACTGCTCAGTATTATGGGCTGATAGCCGTTTACAGTGACAATGTCGCTTATTGCCTTGACAGTATCCATAAAAGAGACGTTTGACAGATCCGGAATAACTATTCCTATGGTCTTGGTTTCCGTTTTTTTGAGGCTCTGGGCGACATTGTTCGGAATAAAATCAAGCTCATCTATAACATCACTTATTTTTTTCTGGATTTCTTTACTGACATAACCACTGCTGTTCAGATATCGTGACACCGTTGCTGTTGAAACACCTGCTTTGTGGGCTACGTCCTTTATAGTAGGTTTTTTCAAAGTACTATACACCTCGCTATTGTCAATTTAGATAAAAATGTGTATGCGGTTACACAACTAATGAAAGTATACTATATGGTATGTAACATATCAATATTATTTAGTCACAAAAAAGGAACCGCATATTTATTATGATTTCCTGTTTCACAAACATACATACAAATATGCTGATAAAGCATAAAAATACATATATTACATAAAAAATATTAATATTTACACATGACTTTATAAAAAGTCCATAAAAAATTTATAAAAAGTATTGCACTTTTTAGTCATGTATGCTAAATTATATACATGATATATGGAAACGATTACACACGAACCATAATACAACTCAAAAATTATTTACTCTAATATAAGACAGTTAAGTATCATTGAGGAGAAGTAAAAAATATTTATACGGGACTGACAGCGTATGAAAATTATATGTAAATATATTAAATTTTATTTTTTATAGGTAAATAATTTCACAATCAATAAATTTAATCAGTCAGCCAATCGCTCCGGGCTGAAATTGGCAGCCGGGATTTGAAGCTGAAGTTTGCAAAAGCAAAAAACTTTTAAATTTCAAATATTGAAACATTCACAAATAATTGTTTGAAAGCGGTATTGCCCGGAAACAAAAGTTCCGGTAGTTGACTTTATAATAATGTATTTAAATCTTATTTTAACCGCTTTACGGTTAAAAAGTTGATGTTCCCCAAAAATAAAAAAATTTTAAAACTGAATTGGAGGCTTAATTCATGAAAAAACTTTATGGAGTAATTACAGCAATGGTAACGCCGTTTGATAAGAGCGGAAATGTGGATACCGCTGCTATCAGGAAACATGTGGATTTTTTGATCGACGGCGGGGTAAATTGCCTGTATCCATTAGGAACTACCGGAGAAATGCACCTTATGACCGTTGAGGAAAGAAAACTGGTGGCTGAGACGGTCATATCCCAGAACAACAGGAGGATAACCGCCTATATCCATGTTGGGGCCATGTCGGAGGCCGATACCCTTGAGCTCGCCCGGCATGCGTATGAAACCGGCGCAGACGGCATCGGAGTTGTTACGCCGGCATATTTTAAAGCGTCTGACAGAGAACTGGAGGAATATTATGTGGCGGTTGCAAACAGCGTTCCGGACGATTTTCCCGTATATTCCTACAATATCCCGCAGCTGTCCGGCAACGACCTTAAGCCTGAGGTGCTGGAAAGGATAGTAAAAAGGGCTCCCAATGTCATAGGTATAAAATACAGCCTGCCCGATATGAACAGAACGGTGCATTACGGCAGGATAAACAATAACAATTTTTCCGTGGTTCAAGGGGCGGATACCCTCATGTTTGCCGCATTGATGCTGGGCTGCGACGGAATTGTGTCAGGCTGCTCAAGCGTGTTCCCCGAAATTTTTTCCAGGGTGTACAAGGCCTTCACAGAAGGGAAATACAGTGAGGCCGCAAGACTTCAGAAGCTGGCCACATATGCCGCGGAGACCATAAAATGCGGTTCAAATATGTCATATTTCAAGGAAGGCCTGAAAATCAGAGGTATTGATATGGGGACAATGAGAAAACCCCTTCTGGACATTACGCCTGGTGAACTTGAAATATTTAAAAAAGATTTTGTTAAATGCCTTGACGTGGTAAAATAAGCGGTTTGCCGGGAAGGAAGAGGTCCATGTACAAATTGTTTTTCGGAGGATACGGCTATTCTCAGAACTGTCCGGAAGCCAAAGCGTTTCTTGAACAAAATGGATTTGAGATAATCGAGAATCCCTATCAAAGACCATATACCAAAAGTGAACTCCTGGAGATAGCGGATGGGTTGGATGCTGTCATAACCGGTATGGATGAGTGGGATGAGGAACTTTTTAAAAAGGGACGGAAGATAAAATCCATAGCCAAGTTCGGAATCGGAGTGGACAATATTGATCTGGAGAAGGCCAGGGAATACGGGATAAAAGTCAGCAACGCCCCCGCGTCCACCAATGCTGTCGCAGAACTTGTAATAGGCTATATGATCGGGCTGAAAAGAAATCTCATAAAAGGAGATCTGGTGTGCAGGACAGGCGGCTGGGACAGGATAACCGGCAGTGAAATATCCGGAAAGAACATAGGGCTGATAGGCTTTGGAAAGATCCCCAAATTGATAGCGAAGAAGCTTCAGGGCTTTGACGCAAATGTCCTGGCTTTTGACAAATATCCCGACTGCGAGACGGCAAATAAGTATAACGTCCGCCTGTGCGGCTTTGATGAGCTCGTGGGAAAATGTGATATCTTAAGCCTGCACCTGCCAAAACTGGAGGAGACCAGACACATAATAAATTCGGGGACCATTTCAAAAATGAAGGAAGGGGCGTTTTTCATAAACACCAGCCGGGGAGCTTTGGTGGATGAAAACGCATTATATGAAGCTCTGGCTTCAGGAAAGCTTTCGGGCGCAGCGGCAGATGTATTTGAGACAGAACCTGTGCCGGAGGATAACAGACTGCTTTCATTGGATAATTTTATATGCACGCCCCATTGGGGCAGCGACACCATTGAGACTATACAAATGGTTGGTAAAATCACTGCACAGGCCACTGTGGATGTGGTTTGCAAAGGTCTTGATCCTGTGAATTATGTAAATAAGTAATACGCCAAACCGGTTTGCAGATTCCGGATACATACCATAGACCCTTTACAGACGGTTTTAGAAAAAGGAGGGATCCCATTGAAGAAAATAATAAATGCTCCTGAAAATTTTGTAAATGAAATGCTTGAAGGTATCTACGCAGCTCATCCGGACATGGTCAGGCCGGTTGCCCGGGATATCAGGTGTCTGGTTTCAACTGGAAGGACTGAGGGCAAAGTGGCGATCGTAACAGGAGGAGGCTCGGGACATCTGCCCTTGTTCCTGGGATACGTGGGAAACGGAATGCTGGATGGCTGTGCTGTGGGCGATGTTTTCCAGTCTCCGGGCTCAGGACAGATCCTGGAGCTGACAAAGGAGGTTGAGACCGGCGCCGGAGTACTCTACATCTATGGCAATTACAACGGGGATATATTCAATTTTGACATGGCGGCGGATATGGCTGATCTTGAAGAGGGCATAAAGGTGAAAACCGTCGTTGCGGGAGAAGATGTCGCTTCCGCCGGACAGCCGGCTCCGGGAGGCAAAAATACCCGCAGAGGCGTCGCCGGCATATTTTTCGTATATAAATGCGCAGGAGCCGCCGCCGCTGAAATGATGAGCCTGGAGGAAGTGGCGCGCATCGCCGGAAAGGCCTGTGCCAATGTCAGGACCATGGGTGTGGCGCTGACTCCCTGCATTATACCCAGAGTGGGTTATCCCGGCTTTGAGCTGGGGGAGGATGAGATGGAGATCGGAATGGGTATCCACGGAGAACCCGGTATCCGCAGGGGGAAATTACTCCCGGCGGACGACATAGTGGATGAAATGCTGAAACCAATTATAAACGATATACCGTACAAAAAAGGGGACGAAGTGGCCGTGCTGGTAAACGGCCTTGGGGCGACTCCTCTTGAGGAGCAGTATGTGATGTACAGAAGGGTTTCTCAGGTTTTGAAGGAGGAAGGAATCTCGGTATACAGGGTTTATGTGGGCGAATACGCCACTTCCATGGAAATGGCAGGCGCATCGATTTCTTTGTTCAAACTGGATGAGGAGCTTAAGAGGCTTTTGGACGCTCCCGCCAATACTCCGTTTTTCAAGCAAATGCAATTATAAACAAATGCAATTATAAATGAGGTGGTGTATATGATTTCATTTCATCAGGTCAAGGGACTTTTTGCACAGTGGAGTGAAGTAATGCAGGCCAATAAGTATTATCTGATAAAAATTGACAGTATAGCCGGAGACGGCGATCTGGGCCTGACAATGAGCGACGGTTTTCAGGCGGCTTACACGGCGGTACTGAATTCTGAAGAAACAGACATTGGGAAATTATTCTACATGGCCGGGAAAGCAATGGCGGAGGCGGTACCTTCCACAATGGGCACATTGATGGCCTCCGGCCTGCTGCAGGCGGGAAAAGCTCTCAAAGGAAAGACGGAATTGTCCCTGGCGGACACTGCGGAGCTGTTCGACGCTTTTATGCAGGGGGTGGAACTCAGAGGCAAAGCGAAACCCGGTGAAAAAACCTTCCTTGACGGGATGGCGCCGGCGGTGGAAGCACTGAGAGCGGGCAGCGAAGCCGGCTGCGGTTTGTTGGAAGCCGCGTGCAATGCTGCCGAAGCGGCAAGAAATGGCAGCGAACTCACAAAAACTATGATAGCTGTTCATGGCAGGGCTGCCGCCCGTGGAGAGAAATCAAGGGAATTGCTTGATCCTGGTTCAGTGGTGGCTGTGTTAATAATGGAAGGCTTCGTGAAATTTATTAAATCTGTTTGACCTGAATATTGACCTAAATGTGGCATACATATGTATGTTTACATAAAAATAGGAAAATAATAAGAGGAGGAATTTTGTTTATGAAAATGGTAAAAAGATTAGTTTGCCTGACCTTGGTTCTTATGATGATGGTAACGTTGTTTGCCGCCTGCGGCGGTGAAAATGCGGCGACCGGCACTTCGGCTTCAAATTCTTCGGCGGCATCAGGCAGCAGTCAGGCAAAGCCTTTTGACGGGACAAAGATCAATTTTATCGGTTTCGGCGCAATGTGGACCAATGAAATCGTGGCAAATCTGGACGAATTCAAAGAAAAGACAGGTATAACAGTTAATTTTCAACAGCTTGCCAACGACCAGCTGAGCAATAAAATTGCGGTCAGCTCGGCTGCAGGCGGAGCGGATCTTGATGTTATAGCCTTCAGGCCGCTGCAGGAAACGCTTTTATTTACCAATAACGGATGGGTAGAGCCTCTGGACAATTATATTTCACAGTCTCCGGATTTTGATATCAACGACTTCTTCGCTTCTGCCAAGGATGTCTGCGCAGTTGACGGAAAAATGTACGGAATACCCTTGATGACGGAGAGAGAAATAGTTTACTACAATAAAAAAATGTTTGCGGATGCGGGTATTACCAGCGTTCCAAAGACAATGGAAGAACTTATGGAGGCCGCTAAAAAGCTGAATAATCCCGATAAGGGCATAGCGGGTATCGCGATAAGAGGCAAGGCTTCCGACGCCGTAACTCAATTTTCCGGTTTCCTGCGTGCTTTCGGAGGAGATTTCATAGTGGACGGTAAAGCTGCTATAAACACTCCCGAAGCCATCAAAGCCTTTCAATTCTACGGAGATATACTGAAAAATTACGGCCCCGCAGGTGTGGCTAATATGGGCTGGACCGAAACACAGTCGCTGTTTACGCAGGGCAAGGCAGCAATGAGAATAGACGCGGACAGCCAGTATGGATTTGCTCTGGATCCCAAGAGCTCGCTTATCTCGGACCAGGTGGGATATTTTACGCTTCCGGCAGGTCCCGCGGGGGCAAAGCCCTTTAATATAGTTGCATGGGCTCTGGGTATCAGTTCCGGTTCGCAGCACAAGGATGCCTCATGGGAATTCATCCAATGGTCTCTGGGCAAGGAAATGGATGTAAAGACTCAGCTTGTGGGCAATCCCAGCACCCGTACTTCTACCTGGACAAATAAGGAAGCCAGCAAAAATTTCCCGGCGGAATTGGTTACTGTTATAAATGAAACCAATCCTATCGGTGTGGGTACAGACAGACCTTTTATGGTAAATGTAGGTGAAGCCAGGACTGCCATAGGCAATGTCATAACCGCAGCCATATTGGGCCGTGATGTCACGGAAGCCGCTAATAAGGCCAATACGGAATTTCAGAAGATACTTGATAAGGAAGTAAAAAAATAACCGGCAACCGGCGGAAATTAACGCGGTATGTTTAGCGGTGAGATGATTAATTGGGGTAGTAACTGCAATCTACAGATCAGCTGCTACCCCAAAATCTAATGATAGGAGGGAGATATATGGTGTTGAAATGGATCGATAAAAATCTCAAATATATATTTACATTGCCTACAATAATATTTGTTTTGGCCATGATACTTTTTCCTTTGGGATATACCCTGGTCCTGAGCTTCTTTGAATGGAGCATGTCCAACAGCGTGCCCATGCATTTTATAGGTCTGGAAAACTATAAAAGCCTGTTTACGGATGACAGGTTCCTTCTGGCAGTTGTAAGGACCTTCTATTTCTCGGCAATTGCACTCCTTTTTGAAGTGGTGCTCGGAGTTGCCATTGCTCTATATCTCAACAGGGAAATGGTGGGAAAGAACATAGTAAAAACAGCATTCCTCCTGCCAATGGTGGCTACGCCTGTTGCTGTGGGGCTCGTCTGGACACTTATTTACGAGCCTACAATAGGTATAGCAAATGTATTGGTAAAGGCCATCGGCCTAAAACCGCTCATATGGCTCGGATCGCCTGAAACAGCTCTTCCGTCGCTCATGCTGGTTGATATATGGCAGTGGACCCCTATGGTAATGCTGGTAGTGCTGGCGGGAATTTCATCCCTGTCGACAGAGCCCTTTGAGTCGGCCATGGTTGACGGGGCCACAAAATGGCAGACATTGTGGAAAATAACCATTCCTCTTCTGAGGCCCACTATTTTTACGGCAATATTGCTGAGGCTGATCGACGTACTGAAAACCTTTGATATTATATATGCCACCACCCAGGGAGGGCCTGGTTTCGCAACGGAAACCATGAACATACTGGCTTTCAGGCACGCTTTTGAATATTTTCAGTTCGGAAAGGCTTCGGCAACTCTGGTAATATTTTTTATAATAGTACTGTCCATTGCCGCCATATTTATAAAAATCAAAAATAAGGTGGAGGTGGATTACTGATGGCCGGAAATGCCAAGACTAAAAAAACGCTGGGAAGTATCGTCTTTTATATATTGCTGATAATAATACTGATTTGTGCTACATTTCCGTTTATATGGATGGTTCTGGCATCCTTTAAAAGTATGGTGGATCTGCTGAATGTGGAGAAAATGTTTGTTTTTAAGCCCACATTCCAGCCATATATAGATGTATTTTCAAAATATGATTTTGTCCGTCCAATAATGAACAGTTTGTTTATAGGCGTTCTGTCCACGATTTTGTCGCTGGTCCTGGGCCTGCCTTCCGCATATTCCATCGCAAGAGAAAAACAGACTCTGTTTGCGGGAATTATATTAATAATCAGAATCATACCGGCCATCACTTTTCTGGTGCCATGGTATATAATTTTTAATAAAATACACTTGACGGGAACATATACGGCTCTGATACTTGCACATTTGCTGGTGTCCCTGCCGCTTATAATATGGATAATGATACCTTATTACGAGCAAATGCCCAGAGAACTGGAACAGGCGGCCTGGGTGGATGGGTGCTCCAGAGTGGGGACGTTCTTTAAGATCATGCTTCCGCTTTCCACTCCGGGGATATTGACGGCGTCAATACTGGCGTTTATTTTCTCGTGGAATAATTTCATATTTGCCCTGGTACTTGCCACAAATGATACCAAGACATTGCCTACGGCAGTTTTTAACTTTGTGTCCTATACAGAAATAAACTGGTCAAGCCTCATGGCTGCTGCGGTGTTGATTACGCTTCCCATACTGGTCATCTCTCTGGCTTTGCAGAGATATGTCATAGCGGGTTTGACGGCGGGAGCGGTTAAGGGATAGCCGGGGCCGATTATTTCGCAGTATGGAGGTGGGGAAATGAAAGCTGCAGTATTTATGGGCCCGCGCAAATTTCAGATTGCCGATATGGATATGCCTGTTCCCGCAAAGGGAGAGGTACTGGTCAAGATCATGGCAGCAGGAATCTGCGGCTCGGATATGGGTCCATATGCAGGAAAAGATATTGAAAGACGGCAGCCGGGAATTATTATGGGGCATGAAGCGGCGGGAATAGTTGCGGCTGTCGGAGAGGACACAGCTATTTGGAATATTGGAGACAGGGTGGCAATCAATCCGCAGATATATTGTGGAACCTGTTGGTTCTGTAAAACCGGAAAGAGTAATCTTTGCAATAATATGCTGCTTATAGGCTCTTCAAAAAGAAAGTTTCTGCACGGGGCCATGTGTGAATATATAAGTATTTCGGAAAAGCAATTGTTAAGACTTCCGGGTAATGTAGGCTTTGATGAAGGGGCGCTGCTGGACCCTATCGGTAATGCAATAAGAGCTGTCAGAAAGGGCAATGTAAGTATAGGCGATAATGTCGTTGTTGTAGGATGTGGCACAATCGGACTTATGATCCTGCAAACTGCGGGTATAGCCGGTGCGGCA
The DNA here is from genome assembly GCA_023397905.1 of Bacillota bacterium. Taxonomy (GTDB): domain Bacteria; phylum Bacillota; class Clostridia; order Acetivibrionales; family DSM-1351; genus Ruminiclostridium. The sequence continues at coordinate 27,905 of JAEWSZ010000002.1, forward strand.
AATATCATAGCCGTCAGCCGTTCCTGCGGAAAGAAAGTTCTTGCGCTGGAGACTGGTGCCAATCATTTTGTTGACCTATGTGAAAAAGAAAAAGCAATGGAAGAGATATATGCCCTGACTGAGGGAAGGGGTGCTGATGTTGTAATTGACGCCGCGGGCTTCGCCGCTACATATGATTTTGCAGTAGGCTGCTGCAGAAAAGGCGGTAAAGTCGTAGCTCTTGGCTATAATGGAGCGAGTCTGGAATTTCCGATTACAAATTTAATTTTTAAAGAAATCCAGTTGATCGGATCAACGGGCTTTGCAGAAGAAAGTTTTATGGCACTTGAATATCTTTCAAAAGGGAAAATAACGGTGGATAAAATTATTACCGGCAGATTTCCTCTGGAGGAAACTCAAAAAGCCTTTGAGGCTGTATTGGGATGCAATGAGATAAAAGTCATTGTAAAGCCAAATGAATAGTTTATTTACGGGTTGGAGCCGGTACCCGTAACAGAGAGGTAGCTATGGAAAACAAATTGAAATTTCGAAGCCAGGAGGTCCTTGAACGGCCCTTGTGGTCACATGTCAGAGCTCTATACAAGGCCATGGGCTATAGTGATTATGACCTTGAAAAACCGCTTATTGGAATTGCTAATTCGTGGAACCGGGCCACACCTGGGCACTACAATCTGAATACCGTTTCGGAATACGTAAAGCAGGGCATATTTCAGGCGGGAGGGACACCGGTCGAGTTTGGGATCATAGGTCCCTGCGACGGAATGGGCGTGGGAAATGACGGTATGCACTACTGTCTGCCCGCCAGGGATATTATTGCAAATGAGATTGAAATAATGGTGCGGGTGAACAACCTGGACGCCATAGTACTGCTGGGGTCATGCGACAAAATCGTTCCCGGCCTGCTGATGGCGGCTGCCAGGCTGGATATCCCGGCCATAGTTGTCCTTGGAGGACCGTCTCTGGGCGGCGTGGAATTTGACGGGCGTTCCGCCGACAATTCCAGCATTTCCGAAGCGCTGGGGATGCTTCAAAAGGGTCTGATTAGCCGGGAAGAATTCAACGGCCTTGAAGACAATTCCATGCAGACCTGCGGCTCGTGCTCCTTTTTGGGCACTGCCAATACCATGGGAGCATTTACCGAAGCACTGGGCATGTGCCTTCCCGGAACATCATCAATACCCGCGGTGTTTGCGGAAAGGATGAGAGCAGCCCAGGAATCCGGCCGGACCATAGTAAGGATGGTTCGTGAAAATATTACGGCAAGGAAAATAATAAATGAGGCGGGACTGAAAAATGCCGCAAGGCTTGGAATGGCCATAGGCGGCTCTACAAATCTTGCACTGCACATCCCGGCCATAGCATATGAGGCAGGGTGCGAACTGTCTATGGATACGATTGATGAAATATCCAGAACAACGCCCCACCTGGCCCAAATATATCCTGCGGGTCCCAGGAATGTACCTGACTTTTACAGTTCCGGAGGTGTTTGCGCCGTTATGAAGCACCTATTGCCGTTGCTGGATCCTGAGGCAATGACGTGTATGGGCGGCACATGGGGAGAGATTCTAAAAAATGTGCCTGTAGTGGAAAATGAAGTAATACATCCTTTAAACAATCCGTGGCATCCCTGGGGGAGCATCGGAGTACTCAAGGGAAATCTGGCTCCGGCGGGAGCAGTGACAAAGCCTGCGGCTATACATGAAAGCATGTGGGTGTTCAAAGGAAAGGCAATATGTTTCAACTCTGAAGAAGAGGCAACGGAAGCTATCCTGAATAACAGAATCCTGCCTGGAACGGTGCTGGTCATAAGGTATGAAGGACCTAAGGGCGGGCCGGGTATGCGCGAAATGGTACGGGTGATGAAAATGCTGTACGGCCAGAATCTGGCGCTGTCTACCGCAGTCGTAACCGACGGACGCTTTTCCGGAACCAATAATGGGTGCTTCGTGGGACATGTATCCCCGGAAGCTTCGGAAGGAGGCCCAATAGCAGCCGTAGAGGACGGAGATGTTATTTGCATAGATATTCCGGATGGAAAAATAACTCTGGAGGTATCCCAGGATGAAATTCAGAGGAGGCTGAGCAATATAAGGAACCCTGAGAAGAAAATACCCCGGGGATATCTGAACATTTATGCGAGACTTGCGGAATCCGCGGATAAGGGTGCAATTATAAAAAACAGATAGATTACAGGGAGGTTGATACACATGAAGAAAAAAATACTTGTTACCGCAACCAATTATTCAAAGCTTTGCGCCGGGGCAAAAGCGCTTCTTGAGAGCGAAGGCTTTGAAATTATTGAAAATACATTTGGCAGGCCTATGACTTTTGAAGAACTGAAGGAGAGGGTGGGAGATATATCCGGAGTGGTTGCCGGAGTAGATACCTGGAATGAGGCGGTTTTTGAGCTGGCACCTCACCTGAAAATAATCGGCCGTTTTGGGATAGGCGTGGACAATATTGATATGGCCGAAGCTAAAAAGCACGGCATAAAGGTCATGAATGCCCGGGCAATAAACAGCGATTCGGTGGCTGAGTGCACCATAGGGCTTATTCTGGCCGTATTGAGAAACCTGATAAATCTTGACCGTTCAACACGGCAGGGAAAGTGGGAAAGGTATGTGGGAAACACCATAAGAGGCAAGAAAATAGGTCTGGTAGGCTTTGGCGCCATTGCCCAGTATACCGCAAAGCTACTTTCAGCCTTTGAAACTGAAGTATATGCCTATGATGTATATCCGAATCATGAAGCTGCCCGGAAGCTGGGCGTTACCATGACTGATCTGGATACAATTATAAAACAGAGCGACATAATTACACTGCATGTCCCATGCACTCCGGAAACAACGGGATTGTTCGGCAGCAGAGAGTTTGAAATGATGAAGGACACCGCAATCATAGTCAATGTTGCAAGGGGCCCCGTAATAGATGAAAAAGCTCTTTACACAGCCTTGAAGGAAAGAAAGATCGCAGGAGCCGGTCTGGATGTATATGAAATAGAACCGGTCAAAGCAGACAATCCTCTTTTTAAACTGGATAATGTGGTCTGCCTCCCTCACAGTGCGGCCGAGACCTATGAAACCTATGAAGCGGTGGGAATGGCCACTGCCCAGGCTATCATAGATGTCATGGGGGGAAAGGAACCGATTAACTGGTTGAACAGGTAGAAACTAACGTATTTTCAAATTAAGAGGACGCCATTAATTTGGCCATTCTCTTAATTTGAACGATGCAGGCTCTGTATAGTTGTCTCTTTTACAGATTCACTGTCGTGAAGTCAATTGCGGTTGAACCCTTTGCCTTCAGAGTGAAGGCGGCTTTCAGCCGATTGTAATTTACTTTGCAAATGTTCTCAGCAGCTTTATTTTATGTCTTGCAATATCTATGACACATTGCCTGGCCGATCCCATAGCATCCCTCAGGGGAATGTCAGGGCCGGACTCTTCAAAAGCTCTCATGAGGCCCTGGTTATATGCGATAACAAGATCGGTTCCGATATTGATTTTTGCAACGCCCAACCTTACAATTTCTACAATATCCTCGTCCGGTGTATTTGAACCGCCATGAACAACTGTTGGTACTCCTATTTTTTTTACGATTTTTCCGACTAAATTAAAATCGATTACCGGCTTGGAGGAATAAATACCGTGAGCAGTTCCTACAGAAACTGCGAGGGCATCAACGCCTGTCTTTTTTACAAATTCCTCCGCCATATCCGGATCGGTTAAACCTGAGTTTCTTACATCTTCCGAAGCCTGGGCGTCAAATATTTTCCCCAGCTCCGCTTCTACGGATACACCTCTTAAATGCGCATATTTTACAACTTCAACTGTGGTGCGTACATTTTCATTAAAATCATCGCCGGATAAATCAATCATGACACCGGTGAAGCCGGCATCAATACAGCTTTTTGCCTGTTCAAAGGAATTGCCGTGGTCAAGGCTTAAAGAGACTGGAACCGAACAGTGAGCCGCTGCCGTGCCTGTCATGGCAGTCATAAAATCTACACCTGCATATTCGAGATCGGCATGATAAAGCTGGACAATAAGCGGAGATTGCTCGAGATTTGCCGCCTGGGTAATTGCCTGGACGGTTTCCATGTTTGCGACATTGAGAGCGGGTACTGCATAGCCTCCTGCTTGTGCTTGCCGGAGCATCTCGGAAAAAGGTACAAGTTTCATAAAGAACCCTCCTAAAAAATAATTTTGTCGTTTTAGATGTAAATATTAGTAATGATTAAATAAAATATTTGAAATAATATGTAAATATATTGCATATTATTTCTTTTTAGATAAAATTATTTTGATATAGTGTATTGATTAACTAATATTGTTTATATTTTAACATGTAAATTGTGCAAATTCAACTAAAAATAAATCAAAAAAATAATAATTTATATTTTGCGGATTTCATATTGACATTATTTTTTAATTGAAGTAAGCTTGATTTATCGAAAACGAAATAATTAATTATAAGTAATGCAATAGTTTCAAAAATAAAGTAATAATTTATAACTTTTGTAAAGGATGGCACTTATGGGCGGAAAGAGATACTGTGTTGCAATTGATCTGGGAGCCAGCGGCGGAAAAATGTCAAAGGTGGTATTTGATGGGGAATCAATTAATATTGATAATTGCATTAAATTTGACAATGTACCTGTCAGCATTAATAACAATTTGTACTGGGATTTGTTTGATCTTTATAAAAGCATAATCAAGGGACTAACCGCTTTTGCCGCCGAGGAGGGAGAAATAGAATCCATAGGGATCGATACCTGGGGGGCTACATATGGGTTTCTGGATAAAAAGGGGAGGCTGGCGGAACCTGTTTTTCACTACAGGGATATGAGAACGGAAACGGCATTGGAAGATATGTACCAGAAAGTATCGCAGAGAGATATATTTGACCTGACCGGCTGCCAATGTGCAAGAAGCTATACTCTGCCGCAACTTTTTGCAAGTGTGGATCAACATGACACTGTATTGGATACTGCCGATAAGATGCTGTTTTTACCGGATTTGCTCAGTTACTTTTTGTGCGGTGTAAAAACAACCGAAAGGACCATAGCAGGTACTTCGGCCCTGCTGGATAATTCACAGGAAGGATGGAGTTTTGAATTACTGAAAAAATTTGATATTCCTGCAAATTTATTTACTGAAATAGTGGAGGCGGGGACTGTAAAAGGGAACATTACTGAAAAAATAATCAGGGATACGGGAATAAAAAATGCAAAAGTAGTGGCGGTTGCCTCTCATGACAGTGCTTCTGCGGTAGCTGCAATCCCTGGGTTTGGTGAGAACAATATATACATAAGCATGGGTACCAACATCAGTATGGGAATTGAAAGTGATACCCCGGGTCTCAGTGATTTATTCTATGGGGGCGGTTTTAAAAATACAGGCGGGCTCATGAAAAAAGTAATAATTTACCGTGATTTTGCCGCATTTTGGATATTAAATGAACTTCAGTCGGATTGGAGACGCAGAGGTATAGAATACAGCTTCGATCAGATGAACCATATGGCTGAAGGAGCTATGAACTCATCTTACCTGAATCTGGATGACAAAATATTAAATATGGCAGGCGATGCCATGCAGGACAAGATTGATAAGTATTTGGATATGACAAACCAGCCTGCATTGCACTCTCACGGGGAATATGTCAGATGTGCTTTTGAAAGTATTGCATTAAAGGTTAAAAATACAGTTGAGGATTTAAAGAAAGCTACCGGCAAAAATTTTACCGGAATATATGTAATCAGCGGGGGTTCCCGCAATAAAATGCTTAACCGGTTAATATGCGATGCGGTAAATACGCCGCTTAAGGCGGGATTGCCCTATGCGACCATAGCGGGCAATGCATTGGCTCAGCTTTATGCAAATGGATATGCAAGCAGCCTTGAACAGTTAAGGGAAATATCAGAAAATTCCTTCGGAATGTCTTTATACAAGCCTGAAAAATTAAAAAACTGGGATGAAGCTTTGGAATTTTGTATTCGTATCGGTATTTGCGTTTAATTTAAAACGTCAATTATATAAATTACACAGGAGGATTTAATTATGGATATAAGAGCTGTAAAAGAGATACTTGAAGTGTGTAAAAGACTGGATCAGAGGTGTCTGGTCAATGCTTATGAAGGGAATGTATCTATAAGGAGAGACGGATTTATTTACATAACTCCAACGGGTAAGAACAAGGCTTTTTTATCTGAGGAAATGATTGCGGTATTTGAAGAAAACACGATGGAACAGGTCGGAGGTATTTATCCGGCTTCATCTGAAATGCTTCTGCATACAAATGCATATAAGGTCAGACCGGATGTTATGGGGGTTATTCACTGCCATCCTACCATGCTGACGGCATATGCATTGTGCAATAAACCCATAGAGACAAAGGCATACCCTGAAATGATCGGCAATTTCAAAAAGATTGAATGCGCACCGTACGGAAGGCCGGGAACCGACGAAATATTTGAAGTTGCAAGAGAATATGTGCTGAGAAGCGATATTGTTTTACTGGGCAATCATGGGGTCATAACAGTAGGAAAAGATGTTTTTGAGGCCATGAATAAAGTTGAAGCTGCGGAATCCATAGCAAAGGTTCTTTACTACGCTGAAAGGGTCGGTAAGGTTGTTGATTTGTCCGACTCGGAAGTAGAAATGTTTTTGGCTAAGTGACTAAAGTGATACTTACTCTAAAAAGAGTAGTAAATAAAAATGTGAAAGCCTAATTAAAGGAGGATTTGTTATGAAAAGAAACAAATTTTTAGCATTTGTACTTGCCGCGGTATTAGCCGTACCAATGGTATTAAGCGGCTGCGGATCATCTGGCTCAACAGCGGACGGTACTTCAACATCAGCGGCAGGTACAGGGCAAAGTGCTTCAAAGGAAAAGACGGAAGTCAGTATTTGGACCTGGTCACCTATTCCAAGAACGGCTCAAAAAATGATTGATTCATATGAGGCAGCAAATCCGGATGTAAAGATCAATTACACCAATTATAATTACAATCCTGAATATCTGGCGGCATTGGCGGCGGCATCCGCATCGGGCAATATGGCTGATATAGTGGGCTTGCAGCCAGGTTCACTCACACAGCAGTATAGAAGCTATCTGACAGACATAACTCCTTATGCTGAAAAGTCATGGGGAACAGACTGGAGAGACAAATTTTACAAAGTTGACGTGGATCAGCTGCAATTGGGAAACCCTGCAGATGATAAAGGTACATATATTCTTCCTATCGAATCGCAGATCATAAACATCTGGTACAATAAGAAAATATTTGAAGAAGTCGGAGCAAAGGTCCCTACGACCTGGGCAGAACTGAAAGATGTATCAGCAAAACTGAATGCAAAGAATTATGCGCCGCTTTATTTCGGCGGTGCGGACGGCTGGCAGCACGTTAATGCGTTCCTGATGCTTGCCAACCAATTCGGAGATGATTTTTACAAGGCGCAGGACGGAAGCGGAAAATGGAATACACCCAATCTGATAAAAGCGCTTGAAGGATATCAGGATATGTATAAGTCAGGTATCATGCAGGTGGGAGCACTTTCGAACAATGCTTATCCAGACGGAGTCAACCTGTTTATTTCAGGCAAAGTAGGCATGATGGCTCTGGGATCGTGGTGGATGCAGGAATATACGGCAGAAAATCCGGCTCAGAACGTAAAGGATTGGGTATTTGACAATTTCTATCTTCCTGCATACGAAGACGGAGGAACGGCATCACCTGCTATAGGAGGTGTTGACTTTGGCTATGGCATAAGCAGCAAATGTAAAAATCCCGACGCCGCATGGAAGGTTCTTGAATCATTTGCCGCAGGTGAAGGTATACAGCAGGCAGTGAACGATCTGAACAATCTTCCCGCATACAAAGGAATAGAACCAAAGGGAGATATTCCTCAAACTATAAAAGATCAGGTGAGCAAATATTCTTCACAGTTGGATACTGCTAAAAATCAAAGAATAGGCGCTCCTGAAGTTGAAAATGCTTTACAGAATGCACTTTCAGGTCTGGCAGCAGGGCAGATGTCTCCTGAGGAAACTCTGAATAAGGTCCAGAAGGCCCAGGATGAAGTATTGGCAAAAGCCAAATAGTTTTCATATTCATCAGCTGCGGGGCCGGAAAACGATTGTTGTCTGGCCCCGCAGAATTTAAATGTGTTTTAAATTAGAATGTAAAAAGGGGAATGATAATGAAAACAAAATCTGGCATAAGACAATCAGGAATATCAGGCTATATATTTTTAGCACCGGCTATAATTTTCTTCATTGTATTTATTGCATATCCTATTCTCTTTATTGGCTATGGCAGCCTTTTCAACTGGTCTACTCTATCAAATATGAAATTTGTGGGATTTGAAAATTATGTGAAGCTTTTTCAGGATGAAGTATTTGGGATAACCATAAGAAACAGTCTATACTGGATATTAATAACCGTTTCGGTTCAAATGCTTTTTGGATTCCTGCTGGCATATGCAATTGAAGAACATTTGACTAAATGTAAATCCTTCTTCAGAACTCTTTTTTTTATCCCGGTTGTAACATCGGTAGTAGTAATAGCAATACTGTTTAAAAATATGTTTTCGCCTTATCAGGGGCTTGTTACAAATGCAATATATGCATTAGGTATAAAAGGGCCTCTGGATTGGCTGGGAGGAATACACAGTGCAATTTTTGCGGTAATAGCAGTTAATATCTGGGAATGGACGGGCTGGTCAATGCTTTTATATGTTGCCGGCCTGTCGCAGATATCGGAAGAAATAAAAGAGGCAGCGGAAATTGACGGAGCAAACGGATTTAAGAAAGTAATATATATTTTTATACCTCAGCTGGCTTCCGTTCATAAGTCTTTAGTTATGCTTGGTATAATCGGTTCTCTGCAAACATTTGCACTGGTTTATTCCATGACGAGCGGAGGACCGAATTCCGCCTCTGAAATGCCGGGTACCTACATTTTCAGAATGGGTTTTAAAGTTCAGCAAATGGGATATGCCTCAGCAATATCGGTAATTATACTTTTGATTGCCTTATTCTTTACGGTATTTCAGGTTTTAACCATTGGTTCTGGTAACTTTGTCGGTAAAGGAGAGTCTGGGAAATGAGAAAAAACAAGAAAAACTCACAATGGAAATGGATTCTGGGATTATCGGTTATCGGCTTTATATGGATGGTACCTCTGATATTTATGATAAGCATGTCTTTCAGAACATCAGAAAATGCATTTGAACCCGTTTTGTTTATAAAACCGTTTGTACTGGATAATTTTAAAACCGTAATAAGTCAAAACCCCTTGTATTTAAATTTTCTCTCAAGTGTTGTTGTAACCGTATCTTCGGTTATTATTGTTGCGGCGGTGGCCTCAATGGCAGCTTTTGGGCTGTCCAGGAAAGGGGTGAAATTTAAAAATCTCATTTACAATATGCTCATGATAACTCTCATGGTTCCAATAAGCGCGCTTGTTATTCCTTTAACCCAGATAAACAGTTCATTTCACTGGTTAAATAAATTTCAGGGCTTGATATTACCATATGCCGCTCTTGGAATTCCTTTCGCCCTCGTAATATTAAAAGGCTTCATGGATTCTTTTCCTGCCGAACTGGAAGATGCGGCAACGGTTGATGGCTGCAACGACTACAGGCTCTTTGCAAACATAGTTATACCCACCTTGAAGCCCGGACTGGTGGTCATAATAATATGGCAGTTCCTGACCTCCTGGAATGAATTTTTCCTTGCACTTGTAACGATAAACGATAAGAATTTAAAAACACTGACATTGATCCCTATGCAGTACCAGGGATTTTATTTCAGCCAGCCGGGATGTCTTTTTGCAATATTAGTTATTATTTCAATTCCGATGATAGTCTTTTATGCGCTTGTTCAGAAAAATTTCGTAAAGGGTCTGATGAGCGGAGCTGTCAAAGGTTAGAAAGCAGAGGGATATTATGGCCTTATTGGGTGTGGATCTGGGTACAACCGCGTGCAAGGTGGCTGTTTACAGCAATGACGGCAGATCAATAGCAGGGACAAGAAGAGAATACAGAATAATCAAACCGAAAGCTCAATGGGTGGAGATAGATCCTCTGGAATTATTTGAAACCGTAAAATCAGCCGTATCTGAGGTGACCAAAACCTGTTCCGAAAAAATACTGGCAATAAGTTTTTCAAGTCAGGGAGAAGGAGTTGTCCCATTAGATGATAATTTTAAGCCTGTTGGAAATATTATCGTTTCCTATGACAGAAGAACACTGGATCAGACTGAAAAACTGAGAAATGCACTGGGAGCAGACTTCTTTTATAAGACAGGCGGGCAGATACTTGCATCAATGGGCACGGCCCCAAAAATAATGTGGATGCTTGAAAACCCGGGGTACTATCCCAAAAAGCCGTCGCATTTTGCATGCGTGGGAGATTATATTATCAGCTGCTTTGGCTGCCATCCCACAATTGATTATTCCCTGGCGGCCAGGACAATGATGTTTGATGTGCATGGAAAGCAGTGGTCGCAGCCGGTATTGGACTTCATAGGTATTACCCGGGATATGCTCTCCAGAGTCCAAAAGGCAGGCACCCCAGTGGGGAAAATAGCTGCTTCAGTTGCTGCTGATCTAAATTTATCAAAAGATGCAATTATCGTCGCAGGCGGGCATGATCAGCCATGTGCCATGCTGGGAACAGGTGCTGCAGGAACTGGTGAAGCAGCTTATTCCCTGGGAACAACCGAAACTTTGGTCTGTAGTATGGATGATTTCTGCTATGATCTCAAAAATTATGGGTTGCCATGTTATTCACATATCATTGATAATAAGTATATTACATTGCCCGGGAATTTTACGGGTGGGGTGCTTTTGCAATGGTATAGAGAGCAATTCGGCCAACTTGAGGAAAAGATTGCGGCGCTTACCCAAAGGGAAGTTTATGACGTGATTTTGGAGGATGTCGGAGATTCACCCACAAAGCTTCTGGTATTACCTCATTTCACTGTTACAGGATCGCCGTACAATGACTCTGAAAGTACGGGTGCAATAGCAGGGCTGCAGTTGGATACGAAAAAAGGAGAATTTATTAAAGGCTTGCTTGAGGGAGTGACTTATGAAATTCTATTAAATATAACAATTTTACGCGAGGTTGGAATTGATATTTCAGCCTTGAGGGTGGTAGGAGGGGGAACAAAATCCAAGAAAGTGATGCAAATGAAAAGCGATATTTTAGGTATTCCTCTGTATGCTTCAAGCAATATTGAGGCTCCGTGCAAAGGAGCTGCACTGCTTGCTGCAAAGGCTATTGGACTGATTGACAATATTGAGACCGCCTGGAAGCAAAATGAAGAAAGTCTTATGGAGTATTTACCAAATAAAGAGTATAATAGCTATTACTGGCAGCAGTTTAAAAAATACAGACAACTGTATCCGGCTATAAAGAAAGTTATTAATTGGAAAACGGAGTGATACTATATGTCGAATGAATCTATACTGGAGAGCAGAAAGTTCTATAAAAGAAATAAAATATTAAATATTATCAGGTACAATGACAATGTTTCCAGACATGATTTGAAAAAAATAACTTCATATAGTATGACAACAGTTCTGAATATAACTGAGGAACTGTTAAAAGATAAACTTATTTATGAAGAGGATTGTAATGAAACCAGAGTTGGCAGGAAACCTCTCTGGTTAAAGATCAATCCTGTAGGCGGGTATTTTATCGGAATTGAGTTTAATCTATATCATATGTATTGTGCGATGCTCAATTTTAATGGAGAAACTGTTTTCGAACACAGTATAAAGATTTCAAAGAACACCTGCAGTGATCGAATACTTGAAAATATATGCTCTCTTATTGAGATGGCGACTAACATGGTAAAAGGAGAAAATATTTTTGGTATTGGCATCGGCGTACCGGGTTATTTTGATTCGGCAAACGGCATTGCGCTGGAATATCCAATGATACCGGGGTGGGAGAATATACCCATTAAAAAAATAATTGAAGATAAATTTAATGTAACCTGCCATATAGACAATAATGTAACTGTTATGGCATTTGCGTATAAATGGTTGAAAGCCGATGAGCACTTTGATGATTTTATATTTATTTCTATCAGAAGCGGAGCGAGAATAGTTCCTGTAATAAATAATGAATTATTCTTAAGTAATAAAGGCTTTTCAGGACAGCTGGGACATATAAAGATCCCAAGCAGCAACAGACTTTGTACCTGCGGAAAAAGAGGTTGCCTTAATGCCGAGATATCATACAGTGGAATAAGGTCCAAGATAATAGAAGGTGCACTGATAGGAAAATTTAAACAGCTATTGGAGTTGGTGGATAATGACATTACAAAGGTTGATATATCGGCTTTTATAGAATCTGTTAAGTTGAAGCATGAGGATTCGTTGGAGCTCCTTTTTGAAACTGCCGGATATCTTGGGTATGCTACAGGATTTCTTATTGATATTTTTGCACCCAAGAAGATTGTTCTTTTAGGTGAGCTGGTTAAAACCGGAGATGATTTTATAAAAGCGGTGTCAGAGGCGGTGAAAAAAAATTCTATAGAGGATAACTATAATAATTTAACAATATCCGCTTCAACCTTCAGTGACAATATTGGCGCACTGGGTGCTGCCGCTATGGTAATGCAAAGAGAATTCGAATTTATAAAAGAGAATATTTAAGAGGGAAGCTATCCGAATAAAATCTTCAGCTCCACTTCCAGTCCATCAAAGGTATAGGATTTTACTTTTTCATCATTTTTATAGGTGGTACTTTCCAGCAAATCGTTGTTTTCAAAATGAAATGCGGTTACTTCTTTGTTAAAAGGGTTGACAATCCAGTATTCCCGGACTCCGGTGGACATATACAGGTCCAGTTTTTTTATTGAGTCTTTTCTCCTGGTGCTTTCAGAGAGGATTTCCACCATGAGGGCAGGAACACCCATATAGTAACCTTTTTCATTGAGATTTTCCTCCAGGTCGCAGATAATCATCAAATCTGGCTGAACGATATTGATATTTTCGGAATTTCTTTTCAGGGTTATATCAAAGGGTGCAAAAAAAGGTTGACATCCTTTGTCTTTAAACCAGGTGTGGAATGTACCATAAAGATTTCCTAGAATCTGCTGGTGAACAACTTTAGGTGAGGCCAGCAAATAAATCTCTCCATCTATATATTCATATCTATCTTCAGTATTTTCCCAAATTTCAAGGAATTCTTCCCAGGTTGCCTTCCGAGGAGAATATACATAGGCCTCCGATGACTCTTTTACTATATCGTTTACCGCAGTACCGGTAACATCTTCATAAGCTGATAACCGTGCTACTTTTCTGCCCTTGTCGGTGATGATGATATCCTCTTTTTCAACAGCTTGCAGATACTTTTCCAGATTGTTTTCCAGGTCGGTAACAGTAATAATCATAAAGACCTCCTCAGAATTACTTATTTAAAAGTTAAAAAGCTTGTGGAAATCATGCCGAAATATCAGGCGAAAATACTTGAAAGACTGACTTCAAGGCCTTCAAAGATAAAGGATTTGACGGTTTCATCGTTCTTATAGTCTGCAATTTCAAGCAGATCATTATTGAGGTAAACATGTACTTCTTTACTGAAAGGGTCTACGATCCAGTACTCCTGAACTCCGGTTGACATGTAAAGATCCATTTTTTTTATCATGTCCTTTCTCCTGGTGCTTTGAGACAGGATTTCCACCATAAGCGAAGGAACACCCATATAATAATCCTTTTCATTTTTATTTTCATTCAGGTCGCATATAACCATCAGATCAGGCTGTACAATATTTATATTTTCTTCATTTCTTTTTAAGGTGATATCATAAGGAGCCATCATGGGTCTGCATTTTTTACCTTTAAACCAGTTATAGAATATTCCGTGAAGCTCTCCCAATATCTCCTGATGTGTGGATTTAGGTGATGAAAGCAAATATATCTCACCGTCAATATATTCATATCTTTCCTCGCTGTTTTCGGAAATCTGAAGAAATTCTTCATATGTGACTTTTCTGGGCGTATAAGCGTAGGCTTCGGAAGCTTCTCTAACAAATTCTCCTTCATGGCTATTGTAAGTTACATCTTCATAAGCCGACAGCCGTGCTACTTTTCTGCCATTGCTGGTGATGATGACTTCCTCTCTTTCGGCAGCTCTAAGGTACTTACCAAGATTGTTCTTTAAGTCGGTAGCATTAATGATCATAGAAAACCTCCTACAACATCTGTCGAATTAGCTAAAATGGCCGAAATATTTCAATTCGCATAGATATAAAAGAAATATTAGCTAAATTAGCTAATTTAATTATAGAGAATAACACCGGAAATGTCAAATAAAATATTACAATTATATCAGGTTATTTGCAAAGTGTTCTCAGTCGTCAATATAATCTGAGATTATCTATTTTCCATTCGCCGTTTTCTTTAATAAGGTTCAGAACTCCGCTTTGTACTATTGTGGGGATACGCTGATTCAACAAAATATCTTGCAGACCTTCAGCGGTAAAAAATCCGGAATATTCTTCCTTCAGCTTATCTATCTTCTTTTCAGGTCCTGCGGACGTCAAGCCGTCATATGAGTTATAATCTGAAACAGTATATATTTTTGTTAAAAATTCCCGGACTGTTTCTTCCTTGGAAGATTGGTGTGTCAGAACTATATTGGTAATTATACCGGCACCTGCCACAAGGATAACCAGGAGAATGAGTAATAATCTTCTTTTCATTATGAACCTCCATGATGTGATAATATTACAATTAATGAAATCTATATATATAATACTATATTTTTATTTATAATTTTGGGCTTCCGGCTCCCGCTTTACATTCCCACTCCCCATATGCTATATTATCAATTGGAACGATTCTCAAGCATTTCGGGACATATTTTAAAATGAATGATAAAATAATAACAATCAATCAATAACTAATTAAATGGTTTGCAATATCAATGTATAAATAAATTATTAATAGTAAAAGGAGTATGTGTATGGCGAAAATTGTGATGAAAACTCCACTGGTAGAGATGGATGGAGATGAAATGACCAGAGTGATCTGGAAAATGATAAAGGATATCCTGCTGATTCCTTATATTGACCTTAAAACCGAATATTATGATTTGGGGCTTGAATACAGGGAAAAAACCGGTGACCAGGTAACAACCGATTCCGCACTGGCAACAAAAAAATATGGAGTTGCGGTAAAATGCGCAACCATTACTCCAAATGCCGAAAGAGTGAAGGAATACAACCTTACTCAGATGTGGAAAAGCCCCAACGGCACTATCAGAGCGATTCTTGACGGTACGGTTTTCCGCGCGCCGATCCTTTTGGACAGCGTGAAGCCATTTGTAAAGACCTGGACCAAGCCCATAACCATTGCAAGACATGCGTACGGCGACGTGTACAAAAATGTGGAGTACCGGGTGCCGGGCGCAGGAAAGGCCGAGCTGGTATTTACAAATGAAAAGGGCGAGGAGACCCGCCAGACCATACATGATTTCAAGGGCGCCGGAGTTATACAGGGAATGCACAACATAGACGAATCCATAGGCAGCTTTGCCAGGTCCTGCTTCAATTACGCTCTGGATGTAAGACAGGATGTATGGTTTGCCACTAAGGATACCATATCCAAGAAATATGACCACACCTTTAAAGATATATTCCAGGAGATATACGAAAAGGAATATGATGAGAAATTCAAGGCCGCGGGGATAGAGTATTTCTACACCTTGATCGACGATGCCGTTGCAAGGGTTGTCAGATCGGAAGGCGGCTTTATATGGGCATGCAAGAACTATGACGGCGATGTCATGTCCGACATGGTGGCAACGGCTTTCGGAAGTCTGGCAATGATGACTTCCGTACTGGTTTCTCCCGAAGGCTACTATGAGTACGAAGCGGCACATGGAACGGTACAGCGCCACTATTACCAGCACTTGAAGGGGCAGGAGACCTCAACTAATTCCATGGCGACCTTGTTTGCATGGACGGGAGCCCTGCGCAAAAGAGGTGAGCTGGACGGGATCAGCGAATTGATTTCGTTTGCCGACAAGCTTGAAAAAGCCTCTCTTCTGACCATTGAAAACGGTGTAATGACAAAGGATCTTGCGGCGCTGTCGGAATTAAAGAACAAAAAGACTGTAAATACCGAAGATTTCCTGAAGGAAGTTAAAAAGACCTTTGACGCGATGTAGACTATGCAAATGGGATGCTGCAAAATAAATTCAATATAGTGAAATATAATAATAACCGGTCCTCCTGTACCAATCTGTGCCAATGTGAAGCACGGTACACCGTGCTTCACATTGAATAAGTTACACCTGCGGACCGTATGAACGAATTTCACATAAATTGAATTTAATAATTGGCAGCATCCTTTTTTTGTTTAAAATTATCTTGCGGTGTACAAAATTTATACAGGTACTTTAAATTTTTCACTTTTTGCAATATTATAATTAAGGACATAATTTGTCCGAAGGGATTTATTAAATATAGAGAATACCTGTATTAAGGCAGGTGTATTTGTCGCCGGCTATGGCGGCGGAATGGAGATAAGAATGGGTTATACGGATATTAAAAAGCTTTTCAGGGCTCCTGAGGATTATGTGGGCACAACCGTAACGGTGCCGGGCTGGGTTAAAACAGTCCGCGATTCCAAAACCTTCGGCTTTATTGAACTCAATGACGGAACTTTTTTCAGGAATCTTCAGGTGGTTTTTGAAGAGGGCAGGCTTGAAAATTTTAAAGATGTTGCCAGGCTCACGGTGGGGTCGTCAATAGAGGTCGAAGGGGAATTGGTTGAGACGCCCAATGCAAAGCAGCCCTTTGAATTGAAGGCAACAAAAATAATCATTGAAAATCTTTGTCCCACTGACTATCAGCTTCAGAAAAAGAGGCATTCCTTTGAGTTCCTGAGGACAATTTCACATTTGAGACCCAGAACCAACACCTTTTCTGCGGTGTTCAGGGTCAGGTCCCTGGCCGCCTTTGCCATACACAGATTCTTTCAGGAGAGAGGCTTCGTATATGTGCACACGCCGCTTATTACAGGCAGCGATGCCGAAGGTGCAGGCCAGATGTTCATGGTGACTACCCTTGATATGAACAATCCGCCCAGAAAAGAAAATGGCAAGATAGACTATTCACAGGATTTTTTTGAAAAAGAGACAAGCCTGACGGTAAGCGGTCAGCTCACAGGAGAGGCGTATGCGCTGGCATTTAAAAATATATACACCTTCGGCCCCACCTTCAGAGCTGAAAATTCAAACACCGCAAGGCATGCGGCGGAGTTCTGGATGATAGAGCCCGAGATAGCGTTTTCAGATCTGAAGGACGATATGCTGCTGGCTGAGGATATGCTCAAATATGTTATCAGCTATGTTATGGAAAACGCTCCGGAGGAGATGGAGTTTTTCAACAGCTTTATAGACAAGACCTTGCTTGAGAGATTGAATAACGTGGTAAATTCCAGCTTTGCACACATTACTTACACCGAGGCAATTGAAATCCTCCGGAAGAACAAGGAGAATTTTGAGTATCCGGTAGAATGGGGAAGCGACCTCCAGACCGAGCACGAAAGATATATAACGGAACAGGTTTATAAAAAACCGGTTTTTGTAACCGATTATCCGAAGGATATAAAGGCCTTTTACATGAGGGTGAATGAGGACGGCAAAACTGTCGCCGCCATGGACCTGCTTGTGCCGGGAGTGGGCGAAATCATCGGCGGCAGCCAGAGAGAGGAACGGCTTGACGTCCTGGAAAAGAAAATGGACGAGATGGGGCTCAAAAAGGACGATTACTGGTGGTACCTGGAGCTCCGCAAATTCGGCGGAACAAAGCATGCCGGTTTTGGACTGGGCTTTGAGAGAGCTATAATGTATCTCACGGGTATCACGAATATCAGGGATGTCATTCCTTTCCCGAGAACCACGGGCAGCTGCGAATTCTGATGAGAAATAAACTGGATGCAATGATTATAAAATTGACATAAATAATGAATAGAAAATAATAAAAATATCTGTTGAATCCGTAAAAAAACAAAAGGGGAACATACCATAGCCGGAGCAAGCTTTGGGGTTCCCCTTTTACTGTCCTTAAAACAGTGAAATGCAAAATTACAGGGCTCAGTATTCCCGCAAATAAGAGGTTCCATCCATGGGGATGTACACCTCCAGGGATGACGGCTGCTGCCCGTACATACCCACCAGATAAAAAGTGAGATTTCTCCGGGGCAGCAGGCGTACGTTTGGCACATAAGTCACGATAGTCTGCTGGTTTGCAGGTCTCACAACGAAATCATAGCGTCCCGGAAGAACAGCCCTGTAATCGCTGACCTCGGTATAGGTCACATCTGTCAGCAGGTCCGGACCTCCTCTTAAAGCGAGGTTCAGACTGGGAGCATTGGGGGACAGATTTGCAAAGCGGATATTAACCCTTCCCGGATTGAGGGGCTGAAATTCGTCTTCAACGGGCAATACTCCGATTCTCGGCAGCAGGCCGATGAGGGCCAGCGTATACGCCGTGCTTCCGGACAGCGGCAGATTGACTCTCAATATAGGATTTGTATGTGTGCCCACCGCATAGGCCTCAATGTTATATGTTCCCGCAGGAAAAGTAAAATAGTCCGTAAACTGGCCGAATGAGATCCTGTTCCCAATAAGTCTTCCATTGGCATATATATCAACTTCGGGCGCCCCGGGAGCGGCATGGAACAATCTGACATACGTCACTCCGGGCAGCTGCCTTTCTTCGGTTAATTCATCCGTATAAAAAAAACTGTCGTTTGTCATTATTACCTCCATTTCCGGCAGTGGACAAAAGAGTGAAATTTATTGCCCGTGCCAAATGTTTTTTAGAAAGGTTTTGATACAGCACACTTTTTGTGGATACTTATACCTATTCCAGTATATGCGTTTGTGTCTGAAATGGTTAACATAAGGGATTGCTACAATTGGCTGACTTACTTTACAATAATATATTTTCAATATATAATTTATATATTGAAAAACTGATAAAGTTCTAAAAGATGTTTTGCCTCAAAATATTAAAGCATAGAAAGTTGCTTACTGAGTCTTTATTTAAAAATTCCATTTTAATTAAACTTAATGATTTGTTCTATTTGCCTGTAAATGTAAGATTTTTAATCAGGAGGGATAAACCGCTATGAAATATATTAAAAGACGTATATTTTTTAGATTTCTTGTGCCTTATTTATTGATTATATTTATTACAATATGTATTGGCTACTATACATATAATTGTACTTTGAGTGTTTTAGAACAGGATGCCCGGGAAATGAACCTGACCATACTTGAGCAATCCTGCGATGTAATCGACAAATACATCGCCGAAATGGACAGGCTGGTTAAGAATATGACTCTTTGTCCGCAGTTAAACAGGATTTTGTACATGGAAAAGCCCTTTGACAGTTTGGATCATTATTATGTTATGGATACCCAAAAAAACCTTGAGTCATATGGAGTACTTAATGATTTTATAGGATTGTACTATGTGTATTATCAAAAAAGCGGGATAGTAATGACTCCGGACACTTCATATACGGATTCCGAAATGTTTTTTGAAGATTATTTAAAAATGGAAGGTTTGGAATACCGTAACTGGTTGGATTCGGTATTGAAAAAACACAAGTTCCAGGAGTTTCTGCCAAGTTCTTCAGTAAAAATCAACGGAGTGCGTAAAAACTATATTACGTATATACAGTCAATTCCACTCAATGGCAGCCAGGACGAATCCAAAGGTTCCATCGTGGTTTTAATCAACCAGACTGAAATCCATAAATTACTTAACAAGCTGAAGATTAGCGATGGCGGGTGGTATTATATTGCCGATCAATATAATAATATCATAACAACATCGTATGAAAACAGCGAGGATATACAAAATATCAATACGGAATTGACTGACAGTAAAGGCAGTATGCAAAAAGAGCTCCACGGAAAACAGATGGAAATAGCCTATGTGACGTCAAAGACCAGCGGTTGGACTTACGTGGCCGCAGTTCCGCTCAACGTGGTCATGACCAAGGTTTCCTATATAAAGAAAATAGTGTATATTTTCGCCGCAATTATTTTGCTTGCGGGGATTTCAATTGCAATAGGCTTTTCCTACAAAAACAGCAAACCCTTAAATAGGCTGATGGACAGTATTTTGAATAAAAAGGATTTCTCTGTCAATAGAAAATATAAAAACAGCTATGATTTGATTGAAACAGTTTTAAACGATGAATTTGATAAAAATGAATATTTGAAAACCAAGCTTGAGCAGCATATCCCATTGCTGGGCGTGGCCTTTTTTGACAGGCTGATAAAGGGGGAATTCAGTATTGAATCCGATATCAAAACCGTAATGGAGCATATCGACATGAATTTTCAGGAAGAGGGGTATGTTCCGGTTATAATTCAATTCAGCGCCTATAGAAATAATCTTACAAGTAAAATGTTTGATACCATCGTAAAAAATAAAGTATTTGTTAAAGAGGTAATAAAGCATTCTGTAAGCAACAAGGTCTATTTTCACGATGTTGATAATGATAAAATGCTGCTTCTCATAGCTCTCCAGAAAGATTGCACCGAGGAAAATGACGTACGGATTTTAATAAGTGACTTATTGAGCAAGCTGGAGGGATCTATTGACAATGAAGTGTATTTTGCAGTTGGAAGCATTTATAATAACATAATTGATACCTATAAATCCTATAATTCGGCTTTAAGAGCTCTGGAATTCAATTTGAGGACTCCCTCGAATAAAAATATTATCTGGTACAATGAAATACCCGATCAAATGGAGGACTATTACTATCCTCTTGAAGTGGAAACCCATTTGATAAAGCTGGTTAAAGCGGGAAAAAAGGAAGAAACGACCAAGCTTTTATCTGAGATGTTTGAAGAAAATATTTTTAAAAGAAAGCTTCCAAAGGTTATGCAGAAACAGTTTATTTATGAGCTGCAGGGAACAATAATCAAATTGAATTCCCAGATTAATTTCACGGATAAAAGCAAAAGCATATTGCTGGATAAAGAAGCATTATATCTGGAAAAGGTAATGTACGAAGATGATATATTTAATAATATTTCCGGCATATTCAATGATATGTGCGATTATGTCAATAAACAGAAGAAGAGCCACAATAAGAATTTGGAACAGCGCATTGTTGAATATATCAACCTTCAGTTTATGGACAGTCAACTGTCACTGTGCAGTGTGGCGGAAAGATTTGATATAAGCGAAACATACCTTTCATACTTTTTCAGGGAGCAGACAGGCGAGACCTTTTCGCATTATATAGAGAGGATCAGAATCGAATATGCCTATAAACTCCTGAAGGATAAAAGTATGAAAGTAAATCAGGTTTCAAAAGCCGTGGGATATAACAGCGACCAGTCTTTCAGGAGAGCATTCAAAAGAGTGAAAAATCTTAACCCCACAGATGTCGTATAACGGATAACCGGTCCTCACATATTAATAATCTGCAGACAACGTGAAGCACACGGCACACCGTGTATCAATAACTTCGCTTAGTACAGTATTTGAATTATCCGTAATGGAAATTGTGCTGAGGGACCGCAACAGTTGAATTTTCAACATGTATTGAATTTAATTATATTTTGCAGCACCCGCTTTCAGATGCATACCGGAGGTATGCTTTTTTCTTAGTTAAAAAGCCGTAAATAAAGGGTTTGAAGCAGATATTCCAAAGAATTGTATCTTGCTCGGATAGTGTATGCCACACTAAAATCAGATATTCATAAGAAATGTATTTTCTTGAAGCATTGTCTCTTTACATTCAAAAATTTGTATATTAAATTTTAGTCACCGGATCAAGTTCCGGCGCTCAAAAAAGTATTTATAAAAATTCAGGATAAAGGAGGTGATTGCTTGAACCTAAAAGGAGTATCGGCAAAAAAGATATTTAATAATTGGCAGCTGTATTTACTTATCCTCCTACCTTTGGCTTATATTATCATTTTTAAATATGTTCCAATGTACGGTGCACAGATAGCCTTCAGAAATTATAGCCCAATACACGGTTTTATAGGCAGCCCATGGGTGGGAATGGACCATTTTGCAAGATTTCTCAGATCCCCAATGTTTTCAGTATTGCTTGTAAATACTTTATCATTGAGCTTTTACAGTCTGCTGGCAGGTTTCCCGTTTCCCATATTGCTTGCTCTCGGGTTGAACTACATAAATAATAAGTTTTACAAAAAAACCATTCAAATGGTAACATACATTCCTTATTTTATTTCTGTTGTAGTAATGGTCGGAATACTTATGCAGGTCCTGGGACCGAGATTCGGACTGGTTAATAACGTAATAAGGCTTATGGGGGGAGAACCGGTTGACTTTTTTTCCAGGCCCGAATATTTCAGATCTTTGTATGTCTGGTCAGGTGTCTGGCAGCAGGCCGGTTGGGGATCAATTATATATATAGCCGCGCTGGCGGGAATAGATCAACAGCTGTACGAGGCCGCCATGATCGACGGAGCCAATAAAATTAAGAGAATCTGGCATATTGACATTCCGGGAATAATGCCCACAGCAATAATCATGCTCATCTTGAATATAGGCACCTTTATGAGTATGGGATTCGAAAAGGCATTTTTAATGCAAAATCCGTTAAATACCGGTGTATCTGAGGTGATAGACACTTATGTATACAAGATCGGTTTAGCTTCCGCATCCGCAAATTTTTCTTATTCGGCTGCAATAGGGCTGTTTCAGTCCATTGTGGGGTTTATACTGACGATAATGGTGAACAGGATTGCAAAGGCCGTTTCCGAAAACAGTTTATGGTAAAAAGGAGGGTGTGGTTATTTGAGCAATGCTTTAATTAAGAACGATATCAGTGATAGAATTTTTTCTGTTTTCAATTTCATTTTTCTTACGGTTTTTATGCTTTTAGTGCTTTATCCTATTGTATTTGTTATAAGCGCCTCCTTCAGTGACCCTAATGCCATAATGTCTGGGAAAGTGTGGCTTTATCCTGTTAATCCCACATTGGAGGGTTATGCGGCAGCTTTAAGATATGAAAGGATCTGGACGGGTTTTAAGAATTCGTTCCTGTACGCAGGCTTTGGAACAACCATAAATGTAGCGCTTACGGTAATGGCCGCATATCCGCTGTCGCGGAAGGACTTTGCCGGAAGGAATGTCATCACATTTATTTTTGCATTTACCATGTGGTTCTCAGGGGGGTTGATTCCCACTTATATACTGGTAAAAAACCTGAATATGCTTGATACGGTTTGGGCCATGCTGCTTCCGAATGCAGTGGGAGTATGGAATATTATAATAACCAGAACATATTTCCAGACAAATATTCCCCTGGAGCTTCTGGAATCTGCCAAACTGGATGGCTGTGACGACTTTCGCTTCATCGCTAAAATTGTAATTCCTCTGTCGGCGCCAATATTGGCTGTAATATCGCTTTTCTATGCGGTAGCTCATTGGAATTCGTACTTTAATGCGTTTATTTATCTATCGGACAGGAACCGTTTTCCGCTGCAATTAATACTCAGGGAAATTATTTTATTGAATCAGGCTGATGACATGCTCACCGGATCTAATCTGGCTGATTCTGAAAAAAGGCGGTATATGTCCGAATTGTTGAAATATTCAACAATAATTGTGTCCAGCCTGCCCGTTATAATCGTATATCCATTTGTACAGAAATTCTTTGTAAAAGGTATTATGGTTGGCGCAATTAAAGGATAACCTTTGGTTTTATCATGACGGACGAGGAGGTGGTTCAGTTGGAATTTAAAATAGGCAGGGGGGATGAAAATCTTAATTAATAAAAAGAATCAGAAATTATTATATTAAAAGAATGGGAGGAAAAATAATTTTATGAAAAAAATTGGTCTTTTATCAGTAAATATTTTCTTATGCATAGCCTTGCTTATAGGCTGTGGAAGTACAAGTCCATCCGGTACATCTCAAAGCCAGGGTACTGATAAAAATGCAGGAGACTCTGCAGCAACAGAACCGGGAACTTTTCCGATTGTGAAGGATAAGGTTACATTAAAAGTGTTTTTTACAAGAGACACGCCCCCTGCCAATTGGGAGATTGAATCCAACTGGTTTACGAAATATTATGAAGAAAAAACAAATGTCCATATCGAATGGGAAATGGTAACGGGGGATATAAGCCAGAGAGCTCAAAAGGTTAACTTGAAGCTGGCAAGCGGGGATTATCCCGATATATTTTCAATGTGCGCCATAAACAGGTCACAACAAGCCATGTATGGTTCTCAGGGAGTGTTCATTCCGCTAAATGACATGATTGAGAAGGACACTGTAAACATAAAACAGATGTTTAATGAAGTTGATGGGCTGAAGGATACTGTCACAGCTCCGGACGGAAATATATACGGCCTGCCCAATGTTGTATATTTTGTCCATGGAACCACGCCAAATAAAATGTGGGTCAACAATACATGGCTGACCAAGCTGAATCTGGAGACGCCAAAAACTACCGACGATTTCTACAAGATGCTCAAGGCATTTAAAGAACAGGATCCAAACGGGAACGGCAAGGCCGACGAAGTTCCTCTGGCCTCCCAGGGTCTTGATATAGCTTATCTCATGAATTCTTTCGTATATTACGATGCAAGCGTCAACAATTCCGACAACAGTTATGCCATGGTTGAAGACGGTAAAATCAAATTTATTGCAGATACGCCGGAATTTAAAGAGGGTCTTAAATATATAAAGAAATTGGTTGAGGAAGGACTGTATGCCGCGGATTCCATAACCATGGACAGGACCCAAAGAACGAGTCTTGCCATGAAAGATCCGGCTGTATTAGGTGCCGCAACCGCACTTTGGCCGGGACATTTTACAAATGTACAAAGCCCTGTATATAAAG
The DNA here is from genome assembly GCA_023397905.1 of Bacillota bacterium. Taxonomy (GTDB): domain Bacteria; phylum Bacillota; class Clostridia; order Acetivibrionales; family DSM-1351; genus Ruminiclostridium. Next base: position 52,795 of record JAEWSZ010000002.1, read on the forward strand.
AAGGGGACAGATTCTGGGAATATAAGGCCGTAGCTCCTCTGGAAGGACCGACGGGCTTGAGGCAGACTCCGTACACCGGTGAGATGATATTAAACGGAGGATCTGAATTCAATATAACTAAAAACTGCAAAGATCCGGAGGTTGCCATGAGATGGGTTGACTGGTTCTATGGCATGGAGGGATTTAATACCGGCTCATACGGACCTCTGGTTGAATCGGAAGACCAATTGATTGAAGGAGTAGCCGGATGGAGAAAGGCCGCGCCGGATGAACTGGGAGCGGATGGAAAGCCCGCACTGTTCTTCCCGTACGGACTGAACAATGAGGTAAACGTAGGCTGGCAGACAGGACAGGTAGTACCGCGGTATCAATCGTTTAAACAGCACACAGGTATGACCGTACCTGCAAAAGGCCACTATGAGCAGATGCTGTATGATGCGACAGTCAATGATTATTGGCCGTACAAAGCCGATAAAAGTGTCCCGCCTCTTTATATGCAAGACAGCGTGGCCTCTGAGTTTACCGAATTGAAGTCAATATTGAATGAGTCCATAACACAGTCTATGGCACAGTTTATAACCGGTGTCAAGAATATTGATTCCGACTGGGATAAATATGTTGATGATTTGAATAAGTCAGGTTTGAAGAGATATATGGAAATATATCAAAGCGAGTATGACAGAAATAATCAAAAATAAGTTTGCCAAACAAGTTTAAAAGCCTTAAAAATTCCGGCAGATATCCCCTGCGGATATCTGCCGGAATTATAAATCCAGATCTTTTTCCAGTGAGCATGTGAAAGAAAGTGAGATATTATGACTGTTGATAACGGTAAAATGCAATGGTGGAGACATGCGAAGTACGGTATGTTTATCCATTGGGGGCTGTACGCCATACCCGCAGGAAGATGGAAGGGCGGGATTATTCCCTCCGGAGGGGAATGGATCATGAAAAATGGCCGGATACCTCTTGACGAGTATAAGAAGCTTGCAAATGAATTCAATCCTGTGAAATTCAATGCAGTGGAGTGGGTGAAGCTGGCCGTTGATTCCGGAATGAAATACCTTGTTTTTACTGCCAAGCACCACGATGGGTTTGCAATGTATGATTCGGCGGTTTCAGATTACAACATAGTCAAAGCCACGCCTTGCGGCAGGGATGTTCTGAAGGAGCTTGCAGCCGAATGCGATAAACAGGGTATTACATTCGGCCTGTACTATTCGCAGTACCAGGATTGGGAGGATATGGACGGGTTTGGAAATGATTGGGATTACAATCCTTCGGGGCAGAATTTCAGAGCTTATTTTGATCGGAAGGTAAAACCTCAGCTGACGGAACTTTTAACAAATTACGGGCCAATAGGGCTCTTATGGTTTGATACGCCTTATGAAATGCCAAGGGAGCTCTGCGAAGAATTGGTTGAACATGTACGGTCCATACAGCCAGGCTGTATTATTAACGGCAGAATAGGGTATTACCTTGGGGATTACAGGCAAATGGGGGACAACAGCATCCCCGTTGTTTCATATGACTGCGATTGGGAGACTCCCATGACGCTTAACGATACATGGGGATATAAAGACTACGACCATAATTATAAATCGCCTGAAACAGTATTGAAGATGCTCATAAATGTAGCGGGCAAATGCGGCAACTTTCTTATCAATATAGGGCCGGATGCGGAAGGCGGAATATCCACTGAGAGTATCCGGATACTTAAGACCGTGGGAGAATGGCTGAAGGTAAACGGAGATTCCGTATACGGTGTGAAAGCCTTTCCGGATTTGCCTTATGAGCTGGACTGGGGCAGATTTACATACAAGGATAAAAAAATGTATATGCATGTTTTCAATTGGCCTTTGTCTCCCTGCCAGATACTGGTATACGGATTTAAAACCAAAGTAAACAAGGCATATTTGCTGTCGGACAAAGCCAAAAGGGAACTGAAGGCGGTACAGACCTTTGAAACGGCCAGAGATCAGCACAGACTGAGAGTCAATCTCCCGGAAGAGCCTGTTGACCGGCTGGATACGGTAGTTGTGCTGGAATTGGATGGAGAACCTGAAGTTTATAACATATAAAACACAAAAAATTATTGCAATTAAAAGGAGGGTCTATGTCATATTCTGATGGAATTGCGGCGATCAACCTGCAGATGCCCGGCAGGATTCCAAGGACGGAGTATTCTGCAAACAGGCACTGGCCACTGGTCAAGGAAGTCACCGGAATAGATGTTGATAATAGCAGCGATACGGAAACCATAAATAATGCGGTGAAAGCCTTTGAAAAAGCATGGAATTACGATCTGAGCTGGAGCACGGACGTATACAAGGAAATATTCGGAGATTTGCGTACAAGTATGGGTCATGCGGCTTACCAGCAAGGGGGAACGGATTATGATAATAAAAAGTTCTGTCCATTTGAGGATGAAGACGATGTACTGGCCTTTGATCCGTTTAAAGCATATGGTGAGAGAAATATTGATGAAATAGTAAAAAATATTAATGACAATTTTAAACGCAAATCAGTTCTTCATGAAGATCAGGTCAACATGTCGGGTATTTATGTAAGCCTTGTATCAGGTCTTCTGGACATATTCGGATGGGATCTGCTTTTGACAGCCATGGGGGCTGACAAGGAAGGAGCCGGTCAGCTTGCAAACAGGTATTCGGACTGGATATTGCAGTATTTCAATGCGCTGGCGAAATGTGACTCTCCAATAATTATGGTACATGATGATATCGTATGGACATCCGGCCCTTTTATAAGCAGGGACTGGTACGTGAAATATGTATTCGGCAATTATGAAAAGCTTTTTGAGCCACTGATAAAAAGCGGCAAGAAGATACTTTATACATCCGACGGCACATACACCGCATTCATTGACGATATAGCCGCGTGCGGTGTTAACGGGTTTGTTCTGGAACCTACCACGGATATGGGATACATGGCAAAAAAATATGGAAAGTCCCATGTGATAATCGGGAATGCCGACTGCAGGGTACTGACCTATGGAACGAAAGAAGAAATTTATAATGAAGTCAAAAGGTGCGTTGACATAGGCCGGGATTGCCCGGGGTATTTCATGGCCGTGGGAAATCATATTCCTTCCAGTGTCCCTGTACAGAACGCAATATATTACAACCAGGTATACCAGGAGCTTTCTGTCAGGTAGAAATCGTTCGGGATTATTTAATAAATCCTTTAGAATCCGGGAGGTAAAAATGACTTCTAATAAATTGTTTTTGGAAGATATCGAACCTTATTTGACCCCCTATAAACTGGGCAGGCCCGTGCTGGCAGGTTCCGGCCGGCCGGAAAGCTTTGATGCGATGGCTGTTGACTGCCCCTTTGTCTTTTATCACAATAACCGCTATTACATGCTGCATGTGGGCTATGACGGAAAGGGATATCAGACCGGGCTTGCTGTCAGCGATGATCTGATAAATTGGAAGTCAAAGGGGGCCATACTTAAAAGGGAAGAGCACATGGGCTGGGATAAGGTAGGCGCCGCCGGTACATGGATTATCAAGGAAACCGATGATTTGCAGTCGCTGCCGGTGCTGAAAAAAATAGACGGGAAGTACTGGATGATATATCATTCATATCCCGATGAAGGCTATGAGAACGGCGCGGCACAAATGGGACTGGCGTGGACGGAAGATGAGAGCCTGATGGAATGGCACAGGCTGCCCGACCCGGTATTCTCCTGCAAGGACGGGGCAGGCTGGGAAAAGGGCGGCCTCTATAAAGCGTGCATAATAGAAGAGCAGGGTACCTATTACCTTTTTTACAATGCAAAAAACAACACGTACAGCCCATGGATAGAACAAACCGGAGTCGCCTTCTCAAAGGATCTGATAAGATGGGAGCGGTATGAGGGAAATCCCGTAATGAAAGTCAGGGGGAACACCTGGGAGAGCAAATTCTGCTCCGACCCCTGTGTACTGCGCGATGGAGGCAAGTGGCTTATGATGTATTTCGGCTATGACGGAAAGCACGCACAGAACGGAATTGCCGTGTCTGAGGACCTGGTGCATTGGTTAAAGTATCCGGAGCCTGTTTTATGCCATGGCAAACCGGACGAGATAGACGAACACCATGCCCATAAGCCGTCGGTCATAAAAAAGGACGGAGTGCTGTACCACTTTTACTGCGCCTGCAGAAAAGGCATGGAAGGCGATCCTACAATAAATCTTTCAAATTCTTTCAGATGCATTTCGGTAGCCGCTTCAAAGCCATTAAAATAAATGGAGACATGAGGGTGAAAGAAATTTAAAAGAATTGTAAAGGGGGACCGGGCCAATGCACATTATTTCATGAGGTTTTATGCAAGAGATGGGGCATGGGCATATAGATGAAGAACGCAAAAATATCAGAAATGATTCATAAGGTTATAAATTTAAAAGTGGAATACGCAAAAGAACCGGCAGGTATAGAGAAGAAAACCCCCGGGCTTAGCTGGCAAAATGCTTCAGAAGCACGTTCCTGGACACAGTCGGCATATCAGATAGCAGTATTTTCAAATGCGGAAGACCTGTCAAATGATTCGGGAGCCGTGTGGGACAGCGGCAAGGTTATATCAAATAAATCAATAAATATCCTCTATGAAGGCAAAAGGCTTGAGAGCGGGCGCAGCTACTACTGGAGGGTGCGCACCTGGGATAAGGAAGACAGGCCTTCCGGGTACAGCGAACCGGGCCTCTGGGAAATGGGACTGATGAACCTGGAGGATTGGAAGGCCAAATGGATCGGCATGCCGGAAGAAAGTCAGACCATTCCCGTTTTCCGTCATGGATTCCATATCAGAAAAGATATCAGGAGGGCAAGGATTTATGTTTGCGGCCTTGGCCATTATGAGCTTTTTTTAAACGGGGAAAAAGCAGGTGACTGTGTACTGGATCCGGGATGGACAAATTACAGCAGGAGCTGCCTTTATTCCATATATGATGTTTCAGACCTGATAAGGCAGGGACAGAACGCGTTGGGCATAATGCTGGGCAACGGCATGTTCAATGTGGTGAAAGGACAGAGATATGTGAAATACGAGGGCAGTTTCGGAAAACCCAGATTTATTTTACAGCTGCACCTTGAATATATGGATGGCACCTCCGGCTATGTGCTGAGCGGCGAAAACTGGAAAATGGCTCCGGGGCCAATTACATTTTCCTGTACCTATGGGGGAGAGGATTACGATGCCGGAAGGGAAATAAAGGGCTGGAGCTATGCGGACTTCAAAGAGGACGATATGTGGAAGGCGGCCATCCTGGTATCTTCGCCGGGGGGAAGGCTGAAATGGCAGAGCAACCCGCCTGTAAAAGTGATGAAAAGCTTTGAACCGGTTTCAGTCAAACAGCCAAAACCAGGCGTTTATATTTATGATTTCGGACAGAATTTTTCAGGCTGGGTAAAAATAGCTGTCAAAGGTTCCAATGGAGCCCGGATCAGGCTGACTCCCGCTGAAATACTCACAAAAGACGGGCTGGCCTGTCAAAAACACACGGGTGATCCCCATTACTACATCTATACTCTGAAAGGCGGATCCACAGAGAGCTGGAGCCCCAGGTTTACATATTACGGATTCCGTTATATGCAGGTGGAAGGCGCTGTGCCGGAATTTGAAAGTACTGATGAAAATCCGGATAAAAAGCCCGTAATAAAACGGTTTGAGGGGCAGATGCTGTATCCGGATGTTCAAACCGCCGGAGAATTTCAATGCTCGGATACCATGTTTAATAAAATCCATGAAATTATCAATATGGCAATACTGAGCAATATGAAAAGCATACTGACCGACTGCCCTCATCGTGAGAAGCTTGGCTGGATGGAGCAGACACATCTCATCGGGCCGGCCATAATGTACAACTATGATGTGCACAGCCTTTATGAAAAAATAATGGAGGATATCCGGGAAGCCCAGCTGGACAATGGTCTGGTACCTGATACTGTACCTGAGTACGTTGTCTTTAAATCCAATGAGGGATATAGGGATTCGCCGGAATGGGGAAGCGCAAGTATTATCAATCCATGGTATATGTACAAAAAGTATGGTGACCTGGAAATTCTCCGCAATTATTACGATATCATGTGCAAATACCTTGATTATCTTGCTTCCAGGGCAACTCACAATGTTCTTCACCATGGCTTGGGTGACTGGCTGGATGTAGGGCCAAATCCTCCGTTTTCACAAAATACGCCTAATTCTGTCACGGCAACGGCAATCTATTATTACGATATATCCATATTGGAAAAGGTCGCCAGATTGCTGGAGAAGGAAGAGGACGCCAAAAGGTTTTCCGAATTGGGTGAACAGGTGAAAAACGCCTTTAATATTGAATTCTTTGATAACCAGACCTTCAGATATTCAAACGGCAGCCAGACTTCAAACGGAATGGCCCTCTATATGGAGCTGGCAGAAGAGGCCTACAGGGAAAAAGTCTTAAACATGCTGATAAAGGATATCCGTGTCAGGGGAGATCACACTACGGCGGGAGATGTGGGCCATCCGTATGTACTTGCCGCACTGGCAAAGTACGGAAGGCCGGATGTTATTTCGGATATGCTGGAAAAAGAGGATCACCCCAGCTACGGATATCAGGTGAAAAACGGAGCTACCGCATTGTGCGAGGAATGGGACGGGCCGGATCCGGAGGGGCCTCACGGCTCACAAAACCATTTGATGCTGGGAAGCGCCGACGAATGGTTTTACAGTGAACTGGCAGGAATCAGGACCATCAGGAGCGGCAATGAGCTTGATCTGATCACCATAAAGCCCTATTTTGCAGAGCATGTGGAATGGGTCAAGACATACCATGAACATCCATATGGCAGGATCGGGGTGGTGTGGAAGAAAACCGGCATTAAGGACAATATTGAGCTGGAGGTCACTTTGCCGGCCAATACCCGCGGCATTATTAAACTACCCTGCCGGTATACCGGAAATATCACCGAGGACGGTAAGCCGCTTGGCCTGACAGGTGACGTGAAAATATCCGGAGAGCAGGAAGGCTGTGTTGTATTAAATGCAGGTTCAGGAAAGTATACCTTTGCCATGGGCAATGTTTAGCGTATGGGAATTTTAATATCTTTTACCAAAGTCAATTACGGTTTTAAAGCCTTCGCCTTCCAGGCGAATATTGCTGAGGTTGAATAATACGTTGGAAAATATCAATTAAAGAAATTCCTATATGTGGGGTTTGGAAAAGGAGCGGTGAAATGGACAAAAACTTGCGTGAAGTGTTGGAAGATAAAGAGGGCAACTACCTTTTCCCTTTTTTGTGGATGCACGGTGAGGAAGAAGCCATTTTAAGGGAAGAGGTAAGGCGTATCCATGAAGCGGGTATCAGCGCCATATGCCTTGAATCACGGCCCCACCCTGATTTCGCAGGCCCGGGCTGGTGGAGGGATGTAGATATAATTTTAAGCGAAGCCAAAAGAAGAGATATGAAAATATGGATTCTGGATGACTATAAATTTCCAACGGGATACGCAAACGGCCGCATTAAAGAGCTGTATCCGGAAAAAGGCAAGCTTTATCTCCATGAAAAACATGTGGATGCTGTGGGACCTATGAAGGAAGCCTCATTTCTGGTGGGTGAATGGCTTGAAGCGGGAGACAGCCTGCTGGCGGTAATTGCTTCAAAAAAGACGGGAATTGAGGATCGTGTGGATGAAACCCTGCTGGATGTGACTCACAAGGTACAGGATGGAGTTCTGTATTGGGATATACCTGAGGGGCAGTGGAGGGTGTTTATAATATTCACCGGACGGAACGGAGGCGGAAGGGAAAACTATATCAATCCCATCGATGCTGAGTCGGTGAAAATTCTCATTGAGGCGGTATATGAGCCGCATTACAGCCGTTACGGGGATGAATTCGGGAAAACTCTTGTGGGTTTCTTCTCGGATGAGCCTGAGATGGGAAACATAAAAGGATATAATTTCAACGATTCCATAGGCCGTAAAATGATGCCGCTGCCCTGGAGCGGGGAAATGCCGGAACTGATGTCCGGAGCACTCGGGGAGGATTTCAGGCGCTGTCTGCCATGCCTGTGGTTTGAAGCCGGAAGCATGACTCCCGTAGCAAGATATAAATATATGGATATTATTACTTCGCTGTACGACCGGAATTTTACCCGGCAGCTTTCCGGCTGGTGCCATAAACACGGGATGGAGTATATAGGCCATATTATAGAAGACGACAACTCCCATGCCAGATTGGGATGCAGCACTGGACACTATTTCAGAAGCCTGATGGGACAGGATATGGCAGGGGTGGATGTGGTGTCACAGCAGATCATGCCGGGACAGGACAGCCCCAGCCATCAATGGGTAATGGGAGCGTGGGACGGAGAGTTCTTTCACTATGGACTTGCAAAAATGGCCAGTTCCCTGGGGCATATAGACCCTGCCAAAAAAGGGAGGACAATGTGTGAGCTGTACGGCGCATACGGGTGGATGGAAGGTCTCAGGCTGATGAAATGGCTCAGCGACCACATGCTTGTCAGAGGTGTCAACAGGTTTGTGCCACATTCATTTTCTCCCCATGAATTCCCTGATCCGGACTGCCCGCCCCATTTCTATGCAAGGGGTCATAATGCCCAGTACAGGTATTACGGCATATTGAATAAATACATGAACCGCGTTTCCCATCTTTTGAGCGGCGGGACACATATTGCTCCGGCGGCAGTACTGTACCATGCCGAGGCCGAGTGGAGCGGAGATTATATGCTTTTTCAGAAGCCTGTAAGGGAATTGGCAAGAGCCCAGATTGACTGTGATATAATTCCTGCCGACTTGCTGTCGCCGGGGAATGAGAACAAGGCCTGCATAAAGGACGGCAGAATGGTTGTGAATAATGAAGAATACCAGTGCCTGATTGTGCCCTGCAGCCGTTATATTCCTTCGGCGGTGGCCCGGTTTTCCGCAGAGGCATGCGAAAAGGGATTTAAGATAATTTTTATTGATAAACTGCCTGAAGGATTATGCGACGAAAACGATCCGGCAGTCTGCGGCGAAATCCTCAAGGGACTGGACCGTTGTGCTGTCGTGCCCTTAAGTGATCTGGCAGGCTGTCTGGATAAAATGAAAATGTATGACATAAAGCTCTCCGAGTCTCATCCATATTTGCGGTACTATCACTACTTCAGGGACAAGAGCCATTATTACATGTTCTTCAATGAGCATCCCTATGACGCAATAAACACGGATATATATATCCCTTTGGCAGATACGGACAAAGCATATGTTTACCGGGCCCTTGACGGGGTTCTTGAGCCGGCCGGCGCTGAGAAGTATAAAAACGGCATGCTGTACCGCCTGGAACTCTCACATTACCAATCTGTAATCCTTGTTATGGGAGAGGTGGATAAAAAGTATATATCAAACCGCAATGTGCGGGCCGCCGGATTAAATACCGGAAATATGTGTACTGTAAATGGCCCGTGGAAATTTTATACTGCCTCGGCATTGGAATATCCTGATTTCTCATACAGATTGGAAACGGATAAGCTTTTTAATGTAACATCACCGGCATTCGACCCGGAATTTGCGGGAACCATGAGATATGAAACCGCATTCCGGCCGGAGAAAAGCGGGGGAAGGCTTGTGCTGGATATGGAAAATGTCTATGAAACGGCGGAGGTTTGGGTCAATGGAGTCAATGCCGGGACTAAAATATGTCCCCCGTATAAATTTGATATTACGGATATGATTAAAGAGGGAGAAAATCAGCTCAGGATCGATGTGACCAATAATATGGGAATGCGGCAGAGGGACAGGCATTCGAAGTTCTCAGCGCTTGAACCCTCGGGGCTTCTGGGACCTGTGAGGATTATCACAGGGTGAGCTGGTAAGCAACACGGACAGAGGACTGCAGGAAGTCTCCTGTTAACAATACATGGCGATTTACAGAGAAAAGGGGTTCGTGATAATGTGCAATTCGGACGGCAAAATGCAATGGTTTCGGGAAGCAAGATACGGTATGTTCATACATTGGGGCTTATATGCAATTCCTGCCGGAAAGTGGAATGAAAAAATCATTCCTTTCGGAAGTGAATGGATTATGAAAAACGCCCGCATCCCCGTGGCAAAATATAAGGAGCTTGCAGAAATATTCAATCCCACATCTTTCAACGCACGGCAGTGGGTCAAACTGGCAGCGGATTCAGGAATGAAATATCTGGTGTTCACTGCAAAGCATGTTGACGGGTTCGCCCTATACGACTCCCAGGCGTCGGACTTCAATATTGTAAAGGCGTCTCCATTTGGAAGGGATGTTGTGAAAGAACTTGTGGAGGAATGTAAGGCACAGGGAATAGTGTTCTGTCTGTATTATTCCCAGTACCAGGATTGGGAGGATCCCGACGGCAACGGGAATGACTGGGATTTCGATCCGGAAAAGAAGGATTTTAAGCGCTACTTCCACGGCAAGGTAAAGCCGCAGATAAAAGAACTTCTCACAAATTACGGCCCCATAGGGCTTCTATGGTTTGATACGCCTTATGAAATGCCAAAGGAGTATTGTGAGGAACTGGTAGAGCTTGTGAGAACCATACAGCCGGATTGCCTTATAAATGGAAGAGTCGGATACTACCTTGGCGATTTCAGGGAAATGGGCGATAACAGCATACCCTTGACCTCCTTTTACTGCGATTGGGAAACTCCCATGACGCTGAATGATACATGGGGCTATAAGGATTATGACCATAACTTCAAATCACCTGAAAAAGTGATCGATATGCTAACAGATATCACAGGAAAGTACGGCAATTTTTTGTTGAATGTAGGGCCCGATGCACAAGGGAACATTCCGCCGGAAAGTGCCGGGATACTTAAAACTGTTGGAAAGTGGCTGGAGATTAACGGAGAATCGGTGTATGGGACTGAGCCTTTTCCGGATTTGCCGTATAAACTTGACTGGGGAAGGTTTACATATAAAAAAGGAAAATTATATATGCATATATTTGAGTGGCCGTCATTTCCCCATGAAATTCTGGTATATGGGTTTAAAACACCTGTAAAAAAAGCGTACCTGTTATCAGACAGGGAGAGGAAGCCGTTAAAGGTTATTCATACGTTTGAAATCGGGCGTGATCAGTACAGGCTCAGAGTGGCTGTGCCTGAAAAGCCCATAGATGAACCGGATACGGTGGTTGTCCTGGAACTGGACGGAGAACCGGAGGTCTATAACACATAGGAGGTGAAAAAATTGAAGGAAAAAACCATAAAAGCAATTCTTGAAAATAAAATAATCGCAATAGTAAGAAATATCAGCCCCTATAAGGTGCTTCCGCTGGCACAGGCTTTATATGACGGAGGGATAAGATTGGTGGAGGTGACCTTTAATCAGGCTCATGAAAATGGAGAAGATGAAACGGCCGGAATTATAAAAAAGCTGAATGAACAATTGGGGGACAGGATGTGTATAGGCGCAGGCACTGTCATGACGGTCCGGCAGGCTAAAATAGCCTTTGATTCCGGTGCGGAATATCTCATCTCGCCCAATACGGATATAGAAGTTATAAAAAAAGCCGGCGACCTGGGGATTGAATCAATACCCGGCGCGCTCACTCCTTCGGAAGCGGTTCTGGCACACAATAACGGCGCGGACTTCGTAAAACTTTTTCCTGCGGGGGAATTGGGAACCGACTATATAAAGGCGCTGATGGCTCCCTTGAATCACATATCCTTTTTAGCCGTGGGCGGAATAGATACGGACAATATCCGGCAGTTTCAAGCTCTCGGAATAAAGGGGTTCGGCATAGGTTCAAACATTGTTAAAGCGTCACTGGTGAACCAGGATAAATACGCTGACATAGCTTTGCTTGCAAGCAAATTTGTACAAAATATAAAAATGGAATGAGGTGTTTGGAAATGGGGAGAGTCGTCTGCTTCGGAGAAATAATGCTGAGATTGAATCCCGAGGGTTATCTCAGATTTTCGCAGGCCAATAAGTTTGAGGCGTCCTATGCGGGGGGAGAAGCCAATGTCGCGGTTTCCCTTGCAAATTACGGCCTGGAGGCCTCATTTGTGACAAGGCTTCCTGATAATGATATTGCCGCGGCCGCCATACGTGAACTTAAAGGGAACGGTGTATATACCGGTGATATAGTATCCGGCGGGGACAGACTGGGTGTCTATTTTGTGGAAAAGGGTGCGTCCCAGCGGCCGTCAAAGGTGATTTATGACAGAAAGTGGTCGTCTGTTTCCACGGCTTCGGAGTCGGAATTTGATTGGGAAAAAATTTTTGACGGAGCCCAATGGTTCCATTTCACAGGTATAACGCCGGCCCTTGGGGACAATGTGGCAGGGATTTGTCTTAATGCCTGCAAAATTGCCAGAGCGAAAAATATTTCCATAAGCTGCGACCTCAACTACAGAAAGAACCTATGGACGGGTGACAAGGCCGGACAGGTAATGTCGGAACTGATGGAATACGTGGATGTGTGTATCGCCAATGAAGAAGATGCGGAGATGGTTTTCGGCATTAAAGCCGGCAATACGGAAGTAAATGAAGGAAAGTTGGATCACGAGAGCTATAAAAGTGTTGCAAAGCAGCTGTCGGAGCGATTTGGGTGTTCAAAGGTGGCCATTACCCTCAGGGGGAGTATTACTGCCAATGACAATCAGTGGGCGGGCATGCTGTATGATGGGAACAACTGCTACTTCTCTAAAAGTTATTTAATACACATAGTTGACAGAGTGGGCGGAGGGGATTCCTTCGGCGGAGGACTTATCTACTCCCTGATCAACGGAGCGGACCCTCAGGAGGCTATAGAATTTGCTGTTGCGGCGTCATGCCTTAAGCATACCATAGAGTTTGATTTCAACCAGGTGGATATATGGGAAGTGAGAAAACTCATGGCGGGAGACGGTTCGGGAAGGGTGCAGAGGTAAAAGGGCTTGTACAATTCATAGGAGTCAATATAGTTGACTCTCACATATGGGGACATGGAGGCTAAAATGAAAATAACTGATCTGAAGCTTTATGTAGTGCAGCCAAGGTGGCTGTTCCTGAAGATTGAAACAGATGCGGGAATTTGCGGCTGGGGAGAACCGGTGGTTGAAGGACGAGCGGCCACTGTAAAGGCGGCGGTTGAGGAATTGAAATACTATCTGACAGGAAAAAATCCATTAAATATTGAGGACCACTGGCAGGTGCTCTACAGGGGCGGCTTTTACCGGGGCGGTCCAGAGGTTATGAGTGCAATTGCGGGAATAGATCAGGCTCTTTGGGATATTAAGGGCAAATATTTGAATGTTCCGGTCTATGAGCTGCTGGGAGGAGCCTGCAGAGACAGATTGAAGGTCTATTGCTGGATCGGGGGAGACAGGCCCAATAAAATAAAAGAAGCCGCAAGGGAAAAGTATGAGCAGGGATATTCGGCGGTAAAGATGAATGCAACAGAAGAACTGCATTACATAGACACATTTGACAAGGTTCAGGCCGTTCTCGACAGGGTGGCGGCCATAAGGGACGAATTAGGATACAAAATGGACATAGCAGTGGATTTTCACGGGCGTGTGCATAAGAGCATGGCAAAGGTCCTGGCCCATGAACTTGAGCAATTCAGGCCCATGTTTATAGAAGAGCCGGTGCTGTCCCAAAATAATGAAGCATTGAGGGAAATAGCACACCATACATCCATTCCCATAGCCACCGGCGAAAGAATGTTCTCAAGATGGGATTTTAAAAACCTGTTAATCGACGGATATGTGGATATCATTCAGCCTGATCTGTCACATGCGGGAGGGATCAGTGAGTGCAGGAAAATAGCCGCAATGGCCGAGGCTTTTGATGTGACGGTCGCTCCTCACTGCCCTTTGGGGCCTATAGCACTGGCTTCCTGTGTACAGATGGATATGTGCACGCCAAATGTATTTATCCAGGAGCAAAGCCTGGGAATTCACTATAACAGGGGAGGCGATCTCATGGATTATCTGGCCGACCCGTCCATTTATGAATATGAAAACGGGTTTATAAAAGTTCCCTACGGGCCGGGACTGGGCATAGAAATTGACGAGAAAAAGGTAATTGAGGCCGGCAGAACAGGACACAACTGGAAAAATCCCGTGTGGAGGAATTATGACGGGACTGTCGCCGAATGGTAGACATATGAGAAGGCTCCTGACAAATACGGCAGCTCATTAACCGGGAAATTCAATAAGAGTTTTATGACATTATGGAGGGAAGATACCATGTACCAAGGATTTCACAAACGTCCCGACTGGGAGAATCAGCATATAAGGCAGCTAAACAGGGAGAGCGCCCATTCTCCCTGGGGAGCTTATGAAAATGAAAAACAGGCCCTGACATGTGACAGAAATATATCCAGATGGCATATTGCGCTTGACGGCAATTGGAAATTTTATTTTGCCGGGTCGCCTTCCGAAGTGCCCACGGATTTTTTTAAGCCGGAATATGACATATCGGAATGGAAGGATATTATGGTTCCGTCAAATTGGGAAATGATGGGCTATGGCAGCCCCATATATACAAATGTAATGTATCCCTTTGACACGGCAAAAGAAAATGTGCCTTATATGACAGAACCTTTCAGAGACAGGAAAAGCGCGTTTTACGAGGCGTTTAACCCACCCTTCGTACAGGAGGAAACCAATAATGTGGGATGTTACCGGAGGACATTTAACCTCACTGAAGAGTTTCTGGAGAAAGAGCTTTTTATCAGTTTTGAAGGGGTTGAATCGGCGTTCTATTTCTGGATAAACGGAATTCCTGTGGGATATTCACAGGACAGTAAGCTTCCGGCGGCTTTTGATATCACGCCCTATGTTAAAGGCGGTGAAAATATTATAGCGGTGCAGGTATTCAGATTCAGTGACGGCGTATGGCTTGAAGATCAGGATTACTGGTACCTGTCGGGGATATTCCGCCCGGTGGGAATCTATGCAAAGCCGTTGCAGCATATCAGGGACATAAAAGTCCAGGCAATTGCCGATGCCCACGGAGAGGGCGGCGAACTCAACGCATGGTGTTTTGTGAACATAAGGGAAGGCTATGCCGGCCACAGTGTAAAAGTCACACTGTACGATGCGGATATGAATCCCGTATACAAGGGCCGGGGAGAGTTTACTTTAAGCACGCCTGAAAGGGGATACCGGTATCCGGAATACAGGCCTTTGCCTGAAAAAGGTTCTGTGTTTATTAATGCGAAAATGGATAAAATCAACAAGTGGAACCCAGATACACCATATTTATATACGGCAGTATTCACTTTGACAGATCCGGAAGGCAGAGAAATTGACTTTGAATCCTGCAAAACAGGATTTAAAAGAGTCGAGATCACAAACAACGTTATTACCTTGAACGGCACCAGATTGATTTTCCGCGGAATAGACAGGCATGAGCACCATGTTGAAAAGGGCAGGGCCCTGACCAGAGAGCAGATGCTAAAAGAAATTAAGCTTATAAAGCAGTTTAATTTCAATGCCGTCAGAACCAGTCATTATCCCAATGCCTTTGAGTGGTATGATCTATGTGATGAATACGGCATTTGCGTTGTATGTGAGGCAAATATCGAAACCCATGGCCAATATGGAGATCTTGCAGTATCTCCCGAGTGGTCGGAAGCGTTTCTCGAAAGGGCCGTAAGAATGCTGCTGACCCATAAAAATTCCACATCTGTCATTGGGTGGTCTCTGGGAAATGAGTCGGGAATAGGCCCCAATCACGCGGCAATGGCAAACTGGATACGCGACTATGACAGGACAAGGCTGGTCCAGTATGAAAGGGGTGAGCCGGAACAGTACATATCGGATATAAGATGCCCCATGTATCCCACCATTGATAAAATAATCGACCTGCTGTCCGATCCGCGCGATCTCAGACCCATAGTTCTGACGGAATATGCTTACAATATGTCGAACAGCGGAGGGAACTTTTATAAATACTGGGATGCGGTTGAGCGCTTTGAAAGGTTTCAGGGGGGATTTGTGTGGGATTTCCAGGATAAAAACTTTATAAAATACGACAGTGATGGAACCAGATACTGGGCATACGGGGAAGATTACCCTGAAATCACCGATATAAGAGTAATATCTTCCACCTGTTCCAATGGGATCATGTTTCCTGACCTCACACCCAAGCCGGCGGCGTACGAAATCAAAAACTGCCAGTCTCCCGTAAAAATTTATGCTCTGGATATCAAAGCCGGTAAATTCATTTTCAAAAACCGTTGTCATGGCTTTAGCGGGAGTATGTTTAAAATCAAGTGGGAGTTTCTGGAGAACGGTATTGCTTATAAAAGAGGAAGAGTGGATTGTCCTGATGTGAAACCTATGGAGGACGGGATATTCACAGTGGATACAAGCATAAATACAAAGCCCGGATCAGAATATTTCATCAATTTTTATATTGTAATTTCTGAAAAACAGTCCTGGTGTGATGAAGGAACGGAATTCTTCAGGACCCAGTTCCCGCTGGGGGGCAGTATGAGAATGCCTGAGTTTGCCAGTGCTTCCTCAACGCCGGTACTTGATGAAAATCGCGGGGAGGTAGAGATCACAGCCGGAAATGCCGTAATAGTATTTGACCGTTTCAGCGGTATGCTCAGCCGGTTTATGCTTGGGGAAGATCCAGTTATTACATCGGGCCCCAGGGAAATCTTTTTCAGGCCGCCTACCTCCATAGACAGCGGAAATATAATCGATCCTTTATCCGGCGTCCTTAAGCTCTGGCTTGATTCGGGCTATGACAGGCTTCAGAGGGAATTGCTGGGGTTCAGGACATCGGTGCTGTCAGATGGCAATATTCTTGTAAACACAAAAACAAGGCTTTGGGCGGAAGGCTCTGAGGGTGATATTTTATGTGAACTGTCTCATGAGATAGATGGGGCCGGCAGACTCAGGACGGATATCACGGTAATTATGGACGGAAATTTGAACCATGTGCCCCGGGTAGGCGTACAATTCATGCTTGATCCTTCCTTTGAGAAGTTTTCATATTATGGCAGAGGGCCGCTGGAAAATTATTGGGATAGAAAAAGTTGTTCCCTTGTGGCGGAGTACGAGGATACGGTTGACAAACAGGCGCTTCCTTTTATTAAGCCCTGCGAATGCGGAGGCAGAGAGGATGTAAGATTCGTACGGTTTTCAAATTGCAGTGGAAAATCCATCCTCTTTTCAAGCGACCATCTCTTTCACTTCAATGTCCACCATAGCGACATTGATGATTTTATAAAAGCCGGGCATTTTCATCAGATACCCAGGCACAAGGAAATATTCCTGAACATGGACCACATCCATGCTGGGCTGGGAGGGGATAACGGATGGACCCCCAACCTGCACAGGGAATTTACCGTTGAAGCTAAAACATACAAATACAGTATAATGATCCTGCCCGGATAATTGTAAATACAAAAAGTCAGTTACCATGGACTTGAAGCCTGCGGTAATTGACTTTTTGCGTTCCCGGAGGCTGTAAACCTGCCGCGCAGGCCATATATGCCTCCCTTGCGGCTCATTGACTAGTGTGATATAATACCAGAGGATTAAAACAGATGGGTTTTTACCAAAATTTTCTGATTTTAAAAATGAAAAGGAGCAATTGTTATGACCTTGTTGGAACAGTGGAGAGAGATTGCCGAGCAGGAAAGGACTCCACAGGCAAATGAAGCTTTTTGGAAGGAATACTTTTTAAAAGAAAAAGATAATTACGCCTATATATTATCTAACAGTCTTAAGACTTTAAAAGGTGAAATTTCAGGTTTGGCAGAAACATTTAATATGGATGCGGTTACCTTTACGGGATTTCTTGACGGGATCAATACCAGCCTTTTAAATGAGATTGATTTGGATACACTGGAAGAATCAACTGCGCTGGACGCGGAAATAGACTTCGAAAAATTGTACTTTAACATGCTTGATGCCAAGGCTGACTGGCTTTATAATCTGCAGGAATGGGATAATGTACTTTCAGAGGACGCAAGAAAGGACATTACCAGGGAATTCAGAGCTTCCAAAATGGCTGTGAGCACCAAGGTGGGCAGAAATGATCCATGTCCCTGCGGAAGCGGTAAAAAATATAAAAAATGCTGCGGAAAAGAGCAATAATGGGATTCCATGACTGAGCTTTTCGGAACGCAGGAAATATAAACATATAAAAAGCAAAACATTAAAAAGGAGCCGCACACACCGCTTAATAACCGGTGTGTGCGGCTCTTTTGCAGTATGGGACCAATTGCGGGAGAGTGAATTTTATAGAAAGTGTAAAAATCCGGTTAACAGTTGTGAAAAAAGATAACCAAAAATGAAAAACGTATACTGTACGCTCACAGGACATTAAGTATAATGAAGGTGAATCAAGGGAGTACATTAATAGATGTCTTAAAGGAGTGGTTATAGTAAATGCAGAGAAGTCTACGGCATAAGAGCTTCTTCAGGAAAGAAAATTTGACATTACAGCTGATGGTGTTTCCGGCATTGCTGGCCATACTGATATTCCAATACCTGCCTATGGCAGGGGTCACAATTTCCTTTATGGATTATTCCATCCCGAGGGGATTTATGGGGAGTACCTGGGTTGGCCTGAAGCATTTCCAGGAGATGTTTTCCGATAAATATTTTTACCTGGCTCTGCGCAATACGCTTGTAATAAGCTCGCTGGGTTTTATATTCTGTTTTCCGGCACCGATTATACTTGCATTGATATTTAACGAATCCCCCTTCGGAAAATTCAAAAAATTCGTTCAAACCAGCAGCTACCTTCCTCACTTCTTGTCATATGTGGTTGTTGCGTCACTGTGGACCCTGCTGCTGGATAAAAAGGGCCTGATAAACAATCTTCTGATGAACACCGGTATAGTACAGAGCCCTGTTGAGTTCTGGACAAACCCTTCCATGTACTGGCCTCTGGCAATATTGCTGAATTTGTGGCAGGGAACGGGCTGGGGCGCCATCATCTATATGGCTTCCATCACCAATCTGAATGATGAAGTATACGAGGCGGCCATTGTGGACGGCGCCGGAAGAATGAGGCGGATCGTCAGCATTATCCTGCCTACCATGAAGAGTACCATCATCGTTATGATGATATTCAGTATCAGCGGTTTATTCCGCAGCAACTTTGACCAGTCCTACCTTCTCGGAAATCCCTTCAACAGGGACAAATCATACGTACTGGAATATTATGTTGTCGATATGGGCTTGAACTTAATGCGGTATTCCTATTCCACTGCCGTCAATTTAGTCCAGTCTGCCATTTCCATCATACTGTTTTTAGCGGCAAACCAGATTGCCAGAAAAGTGAATGACAACGGAATAATCTAAATATACGGAAAGGAAGATTGCATTGAAGAACAGCAAAGGGTTTAAACTAAGCACTGAGGACTATTTTGTATATGGCGTGTGCACTGTCGTATTGGGGTTTGTACTGCTGCTTACGCTTTACCCCGTATACTATTGTCTCATTTATTCTTTAAATGAAGGAACAAATTCCATTCTGGGCAATTTGTACTTTTTCCCCCGCAAGTTCACATTTGAAAATTATATGGTTATTTTCAGGGAAAAAACGCTGGTGTCCGCATTTGTAGTGACTGTTGCCAGGACTGTTATCGGAACGGTTATGTCGCTTTACATAATGTCTATGGCGGCATATGCTCTGACCAAGCCGCAGCTCAGGTTCAGAAAATTTTACTCGGTATTCGGAGTAATATCCATGTACTTTTCCGGGGGTATAATCCCATTTTATATTATACTGAATTATCTGAAGCTCCTGAATACATTCTGGGTCTATATCCTTCCGGGACTTGTGGGTTTCTTCAATGTCCTGCTGATGATGACCTTTTTCAGGGAGCTGCCGGCCTCGCTGGAAGAATCGGTACAGATCGACGGAGCCGGATATTTTACCATTTTCAACAAGATCATACTTCCTCTATCCAAGCCCATACTGGCAACCGTTGCGCTTTTTGTGGCGGTCGGACACTGGAATGACTGGTTTTCTGCAGCCTTTTATGTCACGGATGAAAAGCTTATGACACTTCCTACGCTCCTGATGAAGATGATGAATGAAGCGGTTGCCAAAAGCCGTATGGAGAGCTTTATACGCAGTTCGTACAGTAAAAGCAACCTGACTATAGAAGCTGTGCGTTACGCCGCACTCATGGTGACGGTTATGCCCATAGCAATGCTGTATCCGTTTATACAGAAATATTTCATCAGAGGTATGATGGTAGGTTCCATCAAGGCGTAAGCATCTGAATTCATATGAGTATTTATATAAATATTTTATATAAATAGGTCAGTTATAGTAAATAATTAAAGGAGGATTTAAAAATGTTGAAAGGAAGAGGAAAAAACATGCGTTGGATAGCCATGATGCTGGTATCCGTTCTGCTTGTCACGGCTTTTGCGGGATGCGGAGGCGGGACTCGGGACAATGAAACGCAGACATCATCCACAGCAGGAACGTCTACGCAGGGACAGACCACTGCTGCTGATCCGAACAAGATGGACTGGGAGCTGGACACGTCCCCTGTTACCTTGGAAGTATTCGAGGATTGGCCGTCGGACAGGGAATCTATTTATGAAACGCCTGTGTACAAAAGGGTAGTCCAGGATACGGGCGTCAGCCTGAAAATTTCCACGCCGGTGTCCTTTGACGGACAGAAGCTGTCCCTGATGCTGGCCAGCAATTCACTGCCAGATCTGATACAGCTTGAAAGCGGGGCCGCATGGTGCAATACATTCATAAACCAGGCTGTGGAAGCGGGAAAACTCTGGTCCTTTGATGAGCTGGCAGAGCAATACGCCCCGAAATTCAAATCACTTGTGCAGCCTGAGTATTTCAACAACTTCAAGTCGCCGGACGGAAAGACATATAAATACGTAACGGCCATAAATACCCAGCAAACCAAGGACATGAAGATAAAATACGGCGCCATAGGCGCACAGAATGCGGTTCTCATCAGAAAGGACCTGTATGAAGAAGCGGGAAGTCCAGATGTAACCACACCGGACGGCCTGATTAATGCATTGAAGGCAATCAGTGCAAAACACAAGGATCTGATCCCATATACAACTCCCTTTGACGGGTGGAATAATCCGACGGGACCATGGGCGGCACAATTGGGATTGGCGCCGTATTATCTGAAGGACGGAAAGCTGTACTTCGGCATGAGAGCACCGGAAGCCCGCCAGGTGATCAGCTTTGTAAACAAACTTACAACCTCGGGACTGATGCCCAAGGAAGCGCTTACCGACAGCCCTGATATCTGCCAGAAGCGCGTTCTGAACGGTGAAGTCATATCTTACCACTGGAATACTTTTGAGGAAGGCAAGACCGTCGAAAATAAACCGGACGAATCTTATATGGCGCTGCCGCCTTTCACTACATTCAAGAGCTATGATACCTCCAGCCTGGGCGGGTGGAAAGTAATGATAATACCAAAAACAAGCAAGCTGGCCGACAGGACCATCCGGTACATGGAATACCTTGCTTCTCCCAAGGGGCAGGAAGCCGTGTGGTGGGGAGTAAAGGGTGAGGCCCCCGAGCAGGGAGGCAAATATTCAGGTGACCTGTTAAAAGGACCTCATTATTACATGCTGGGTGACAAGCCCACCTTTTATCCTGAATTCTGGGCTGCAAAGCTTGCGGATTGGGACGGAGTGGGCAAAAAGACCGGCATAGAGGGTATTCCCTACGCTGCCGACAGCTATCAGAGCTTCTGTCCCCAGTGGAATCCCGACGATCCTAAATCAAAGAAAGCCAAGGAGCTGTATGCGGACCGGATTGTATACGCCAGCGAATTTTCAATTCAGATCCAATCCGATACTGAAGAAGGCGTAATAAACAGCAAGATCGGGGAAATCATGAAACAGTACCTTGCCAGGATATTATTCGCTTCCAATGAGCAGGAAGCACTGAAACAGTTCGAGGCAATGCTGTCGGAATGTGACAGCGCAGGCTTGCCTAAACTGGAGGAATACTACAACAAGGTATACCAGGAAAATCTCAATAGCATGAAAAAATAATTATTGCAATTAATTTATAGTTATGGTTGAAAAGCGCGGCCTTCGGTCAGGAAAAGATCGAGGGCTTACGCTGTTGTATGGATTTATAATAAAGTCAATTACGGTTGAAACCTTTGCGTCCGGCCGCTAGTAATTGACTATTCCCTGTGCCGGATTTTTGGATATTGTTTTATGATACTTTGTATGCTAGATTGAAGATGGTTAATAAACAATGGTTGGGAGTGGCGTTTGGTGAAACCATGGGAATTTTGGCGGGTAAGGTTCAGTTTGAAAATCATGCTGCTGAATATGGTGATTTTACTTGTACCCTTTTTAGTCGTGGGAGGAGTTTTATACTTCCAGATCAGCTCCACTCTTTTGAACAATACCCGCAGTCTCATAAATCAAAGGCTGCATCAGGAAAAGGAAAAGACGGAGATCCGGGTTTCCGGCATAGAACGTTTAGGGCTTCAGGCCACCAATCACACAGTACTCAAGGATTTCTTCGACAAGGACACATTTACGGCGGTTGACTTTATTACATATGTCACACAATATTTGAACCCGCTCAGTGAATGGGTCGCTTCAAACAGCGACCTGGTAAGCAGGATCACCTATATAACCAACAACAGCCAGATCCGGGATACGACAAATATCGTGCAGTATAAGAACGTCCAGGGACAGGAATGGATAAGGGAGATAGAAACCGGGACTAAATCATATGAATGCTTCTGGGAAGGACTGCATGAACAGCGCAGCTATTTGCCTTTCACCAAAGCCCGATACAAATATATGGTGCACAGCGCTTATTTCAGAATGCCGGTGAGGGGGAAAAATGCGACTTATTTGGAGCTGGATATCCAGGCCGATAAGCTTCTTGATCTGGCAGAAAGCAGTCCCGTGGGGAAATCGGGGTATATACTCGCTGTTGACAATGACAGCGGGCGGGTTATCGGAGGCAGAAATCAAAAACTCGAAGAAGCGCTTCTGCAATCGTCCTGGTATACATCCGCCGGAGGAAAAGCGGAGGAGTATTCAGAATTTTCATATGATAAAACCACATATTTTACAGGTTTAATAAAAATTGACAAGCTTTCTGTAAACCTTATGGTCATCGTGCCTGAGAATGAAATAATGGAGCCGTTGCGCCAGACAAGGATCACTTTTATAACCTGGCTCATTATTGGATTTCTCGCTATTATTCTGATGGCGGCACTTTCATCCCTGTATGCGGCTTACAAAGTGAGAAGGATCACGGAAGCCGTCCACCGCATCCAGGTGGGGGAATACGATATAAACCTCCCGGACAGGGGCCGGGATGAACTGGATGAACTGGCCAGGAATATGAATGTCATGGCAAAGCGTATCGACGATTTGATAAACAGGGTCTACAAAGCCGATCTGGCCCATAAGGAGTCCATGCTGGCGGCGCTGCAGGCGCAGATCAATCCGCATTTCATGTTCAACACGCTGGAAACCTTCAGAATGATGCTTGAATTAAAAGGCGAAACCGAAATATCTGACGCCATGCAGGTATTTGGAAGTGTGATCAGATACAATACCTATTCAATAAAGGAAATGGTGACCTTGCGGAAGGAGCTGGAGAATGTGCGCAATTATATTTCTGTCCAGAACATGCTGCATAACAATCGCCTGCAGGTGACCTGCAGGATTGAGGAGGAAGTGCTGCAGGGACTGATTCCCAGCCTGACGCTGCAGCCTGTGGTTGAGAACAGCATTGTTCACGGCTTCAGGAACAGGACGTCCGACTTGCTGCAGATCGGCATATCCACCTGCATGGAGGATGAAAATATAGTAATACGGATAGAGGACAACGGCTGCGGGATACCAGAAGAGCAGCTCAACCGCATTGCGGGTGTTCTGGAGTCGGGAAACAGGGATTCGGGGATCGGTGTGACCAAAAGCATCGGGCTGACCAACATAAATGAGAGAATACGGCTGAAGTTCGGGAATATGTATGGCATACAGGTTTTCAACAGAATTGATTCATGCGGAACCGTTGTAGAGATAAGAATACCCATGTACACAGGGGAAGAATAGGCATTCCATGGAGGAGGATCATTCATGTACAATGTATTGATTGTTGAAGATGAGGAAATTATCCGTCAGGGATTGAAGCGGATGATCGAAAATATGGGCATAGAGGAGATCGGCAGCATATTCGAAGCGCCGGACGGGCAGTACGCCCTGAGATTCTGGCAGAACTTCAAGCCCGAAATAGTGCTGACCGACGTCCGGATGTCCCACATGGACGGATTGGAGCTCATAGCCTCCATCAGGAAATATGACAGCCGTACCCGTTTTATCATCATCAGCGGGTACGGAGAGTTCAGCTATGCGCAAAAGGCAATCAGCCATGACGTATCAGAGTATCTTATCAAACCGGTAAGCCGGGAAAAGCTGAAGGAGTCGCTTAAAGCGTTGATCGGCAAGCTGAAAAAATGGGATCCCGCTTCCGGAGACAGTGTACATGTGCCCAGAAAGGAAGCCGGTTTTGATAATAGGGCCATAAACACCATTATCTCATATATCGACGACCATTACCGGAACGACATATGCCTCAATATGGCTGCAAACCTGGTATCCATGAACCCCAACTATTTCAGCATGCTTTTTAAAAAAGTGACGGGAATGAATTTTATCAAATATTTGCAGCACATACGCATAGGAAAAGCCAAGGAACTCTTATCCCAGCCAGATATGAAGATCCATGAAATACCCGAACTGGTGGGTTTTATGAATGAAAAGTATTTTTTCAAGGTTTTTAAGGAGTTTGAGGGCATAACGCCTTCCGAATTTAAAAAAGAGTGTTTGATAGCGGAAAACCATTAAAAGGATGCAAGAATTCGATGCTAAATCGTATACTAAATATTAATTTTTTGCACTGTGTGCGGCCGGAAAATTTAATATACTTAATATGCGCCGGGCAGCCGGTGCTTTCTAAGTATTTTACCTGCATGGAGGTTTGTGATGATTATACTTGATAATGCTTTGCTGAGAGTTGAATTGTATGATTTCCCGGCTGTGAAGAGTTATTTTCATAAAGGGGTTAATAAAACTATTGGAGGCACGGATGGAAAAGGCGCATTTGCGGTGAATGGCAGAAAGGTATCCTGGTCTGAGTGGGAGATTGAGGTCACAACCGCCGCCTGTGATACTGCCATATATAAAATGTACTGGCCCGAGACCGGTATAGGCTTTGTCTGCAGCGTTTGCCTGAAGGAGAACATGCTGGAAATATCCGTAGGAGACATCGTTGAAAAAAAGGAGCTGCTAAAGACTCTCGAATGGGTTGACTTGCCCCTGCTTACCTGCAAAGAACCGGAATATTCATACTGGCGGGAAAAATGGAGCCAGCGGCCCTGGGACCGGCCTGTGGGAAAGGGGCTGTACAGCAACAGAAATGAAAGCGGAAAGATAGGGGCTGCAATACCTGACTGTGGAAATTTGCCTTCCGTGCATGCCTGCTTTTTTGATGAAAGCATTTGCTGCTTCATTTACAGCAATTATCCCCATATGCCCATACTTGACTGCTTGAAAGAGGAGGCCGGAACACCGGGAAGGAGCCGAGGCTTCTCTCTTTCACCCAATAAGTATCAGTACCATATAAGGGATAATAAGTCGGAACAGCTGTGTGTGAAGGTCGTATTTCTGGAAGATATCAACGGCGACGGCAGGACCGATGAATGCGATTACCGCCTGTGGCTGAACAGACAGTTTCCAACCCCGAAACAGCTGTACAGGGACAGTATAATGTACAAGATCGGATGCGCTGTGCCGGGCAGGGTGAAAACCACCTTCAAACAGGCGCTGGACATTATTAGGGCAATTCACAATATTACGGGCGGAATGAAACAAATAGTATATCTGGTTGGCTGGCAGTACGACGGACATGATACCGGCTACCCATCCCTGGATAAAATCAACGGAAAACTGGGAAGCAGAGAGGAACTGATAGACCTGGTGAAGACCGCAAAGGAAAACTATAACTGTATCGTCAGCTACCACATAAATGTAGACGACAGCTACATGGAGCATCCCGGATGGAATGCGGATATCATTTGCAGAGATCCCGGCGGAAGTCCCGTCGCCTGGGAGCTTTTCAACGGCAAACAGTCCTATCATATCTGCCATACGAAGGATATCGAGTCAGGAGAGTTTTTTAAGCGTGTTGAGGCTATGGCAAAGCTTGTTCCGCTGGAAGAAACCGTTCATATAGATGCATTCAGGCCCACCAACTGCAGCTGGGAGCCCGGCGGATACATAGGAGTTCCTGAGGAACTTCTATGTGGGGTAAAACCTATTATTGAGTATTTCAGTCAAATGGGTGTGGATGTCACGACAGAAGCTGTGGACAGCTTTGGGGTCGAGCCCGCAGGACTGTTCAGCGCCATATGGCATATGTATGATCCGCAGCTGTACCACGGCAAGATCCTGGGCGGCGGCCGGGGAACGGATACCACGGCCTTTGGTCTGGGAACCTCCTGTGATATTGATATTGATTATGATGTATTCTTAAATCATTGGGATGTGATAGCCGATCAGATTTTTCTTGGAACTGTACTCTATCAGCTTTATCTTACAAGAGAAATGACCGAACTGAGAATAGATGATACGGATGAAACCGTTAAGCTACGTTTCGGAACCGATCTGAAGACCCTTATCGACAGAAAAGAAGACCGCCTGGAGGTCAAGCTGGGAGACGATATTATTGCCAGGGACGGAGACAGATTCATCCCGCTGGGGGATAGCATATATGTTTACAGCAGAGAGGGAGGCAGCATAAAGGGCCGGTTGCCCCGGGAGTGGGAAGGTTCGGGTTTTGAGGCCGTTCAGCTCACTCCAGGCGGGAAATCAGGCAAGGTGGAATATTCCGTAGCCGGTTCGCAGATCACTATTTGGCTTGAACCCCGTATTCCTGTGAAACTGACGAAACAACAGGCTATATTTTAGTACCTGGCTTATCAAGCCGGTTAGCTTATTATAGGAAAGCAAGACACTAACAAAGAACAGACTGCTCCGGCAGCCTGTTCTTTGTTAGTGAATTCATTCTGAGTGTGATGAATTTTTAACAAATCTAACTTGCAATTTTCCGAGAAATATTATACAATTAAGGTGGTTTTGGAAACAAAATTGAAATTAATAATTCGCAATATTTCAATGACTTATCACTAATATTATGGTTAAAATCTTTTATAGGGGCTGATTTTTGGCTCCTAATTTCAACTGGCGAATTGGATATTAAAATATTTCTTGAATGATGGAGGCAATATGGAAAAAAGGTTAAATGCTTATGTGGATAAAATGGTAAGCGCAGTGGACAATGTCAATAAAATCGATCCCGAATACTATAACAAATACAGTGTGAAAAAAGGTCTCAGAAACAGCGACGGATCGGGAGTCCTGGTAGGCCTGACCGAAATCGGGGAAGTGCACGGCTACGTTTTGTACGAGGGTGAAAGAAAAGAGGACGAAGGCCGTCTTATATATAGAGGAATAGATGTTGTGGAGCTTGTCAGAGGCTTTCAGGAGGAACAGCGGTTTGGGTTTGAAGAGGTATGCTACCTGCTGATGTTCGGCGAGCTGCCAAACAAAACCCAGCTGGATGAATTCAGCCAGCTGCTGGGAGACCTGCGCGCCCTGCCAAACGGCTTTACGGAGGATATGATACTCAAAGCTCCCAGCTCGGATATAATGAACAAGCTTGCAAGGAGCGTTCTGGTATCATATTCCTATGACAGCCATCCAGACAGCATTGATCCCAAAAATCTTTTGAGACAGAGCATAGAGCTGATTGCGCGTTTTCCAACAATGGCGGCTTACGGATTTCAGGCCAAGTCCCACTATTACGGGGGCCAGAGCCTTTACATCCACATGCCCAGGCCGGAACTGTCCACAGCTGAAAACATATTGCACATGATAAGGCCGGACAACAAATACACCAGAACCGAAGCGGAGATCCTGGACCTGGCGCTGGTGCTCCATGCTGAGCACGGCGGCGGAAACAATTCCACCTTTGCTGCAAGGGTGGTATCCTCCACGGAAACGGACACATATTCCGCCATAGCTGCGGCAGTGGGCTCACTGAAAGGCCCAAAACACGGCGGAGCCAACATTAAAGCAATGAATATGCTTGATAATATCAAGGAAAATGTTTCAGACTGGGCGGACGATGATGAAATAAAGATGTATCTGACCAGGATGATGAACAGGGAAGTGTTTGACAGGGCGGGACTTATCTATGGTATGGGCCACGCGGTATACACCCTTTCGGATCCCAGGACCATTCTCTTAAAGGAAAAAGCCCATCAGCTGGCAATTGAAAAGGGCAGGGAGAAGGAATTCCTTCTATACGACGCTGTGGAGAGGATAGGACCCGAGGTATTCAGCGAAAAGAAGGGAACTTCAAAGAATATATGCGCAAATGTTGACCTTTATTCAGGCTTTGTATATAATGCGCTGGGAATACCCACAGAGCTGTTTACGCCGCTGTTTGCCGTGGCGAGAATAGTTGGCTGGTGCGCCCATAGAATTGAAGAGGTGGTGTGTATGCAGAAAATCATCAGACCCGCATACAAGAGCATTTCCAGACAAAAACAGTTTGTGCCCATGGAGAATAGATTGTAGACAGCAGTCAGAATTTTGAATTCAGAATGATTAAAGGCCGGCTTTTTTGCCGGCCTTTAAAATTTAAAGGACTGCCTTAAATAACTCCTATCATGCTCAGGAATACTACCAGCAGCAAAATGGGAGTGATGAACTTCAGCAGGAACAGGTATATATTTATCAATAGCCCATTGTTCAAGGCGCCGTTGTTGGAAAGCTCGTTCCGTATATCCTTTCTGCTGATGAAATAGCCTGTAAATACAGCGATCAGCAGGCCTCCCAGAGGCAAAAGGATATTTGAGGATACGCTGTCAAAAAAGTTGAAAAAGGTCAGGCCGAATATCTTTGCCGAACTTAAAAGACTTGTGTCGTTGGCTGACAGCGCCGCCGGAAAGCCCAGCAGGGCCACTGTTGCCCCGCTGATTATAACGGCTTTTTTCCTGGTCAGCTTCCACTCCTCCGTAATAAAGGTAATAATGACTTCAAATATGGACATCATGGCCGTTGTAGCCGCTATGGCGGTGAGTATGAAAAATATTACCACAAGGATTCCGCCAAGGGGCATCTTAGAAAAAACCATGGGAATCGTCATGAATAGCAGGCCGGGACCCTGCTCCGGTTTCATTCCGAAGGAGAACACCGCAGGGAAGACGGCAATACCGGCAAGCAATGAGACGATTGTATCTGAAAGTGCCACCTTGCCTGAGGTGGCGAACATGTTGTTATCCTGGGTGAAATAGCTTCCGTAGGTAATTATTGTGCCCATTCCCAGGGACAGCTTAAAGAACGACAGGCCCAGGGCCATAAGGACCACCTCTTTTGTTATGCTTGAGAAATCCACCTTAAAGAGAAATCTGATGCCCTCAAAAGCGCCCGGAAGGAACAGGGAGCGTA
The DNA here is from genome assembly GCA_023397905.1 of Bacillota bacterium. Lineage (GTDB taxonomy): Bacteria > Bacillota > Clostridia > Acetivibrionales > DSM-1351 > Ruminiclostridium. Next base: position 82,285 of record JAEWSZ010000002.1, read on the forward strand.
TATCGCAGATGATTATCAGCGCCAGCAGCACAGGCATGAGAAGCTTGGTTATCCTCTCGATCCCCTTCTTTACACCGAACATGAGTATTACAGAAACCACAGCTACGGCTACGATCTGCCAGATTACAGGCGGAACCGGCCCTGTGGAAGTTTCTGCAAATATGTTCTGCACCTTTTCCATTGACGCATTTCTGAACATGCCGGTTGCAGCTTTGAAAATATATGAATAAACCCAGCCTGCCACGGCGGTATAGAAGAAAAGAATTAAAAGGGCCGACAGAATGCCCATGTAGCCGATTACCCGCCAGAAAGGTCTGGGAGTGAGGCTTTTTATGGCTCCGATGGCATTTTTTCTGGTTTTTCTTCCAATATATAGCTCGCTCAGCATTACGGGCAGCGCCACAAAGATAATGCATAGAAAGTAAATGAGCAGGAAAGCTCCGCCTCCGTATTTGCCTGTCAGATACGGAAACTTCCATATGTTGCCCAGCCCGACTGTAGAGCTGAGGGTGGCGAAAAACACCGCCAGTCCCGTTGAAAAGCGTTCCCGGTCATGGGGCGGCCTTGCATTATTTGCAGCTTTTGTATTTCTCATAAATATGCCCATGCCCCGCATCTCGCACAAAACATCATGGAAGCCGGCATGGGCCTGATCCCCCTTTATAATTTTTTAAAATTTCTTTCAGCCTCTAATATTGGCCTCCAGAGTATATATGATATTTTTAGCACATTGATAATAATAATACGGAATCAAACTGAATTTCAATAGGTACCGGGGTTAAATAACAAAATATGGGGTATAACATAGATATATGCAATATTATGAATATATATAGTAGACAATTTCAAAAAAATAAAATATCATATTAGATGTTTTCATGTATAAATTTTTTGCAAAATCTTTAATGCGTAAAATCAGAGTTCAAGTCCGCCGAAGCGTACTTGAACATGTACATAGTCAACATTTATAGAAAATATTTAAATAATCAGACGCAACTTAATTAGTCTACGGAGGGCTGAATCTATGAGAAGAACAAAAATTATTTGTACATTGGGACCTGCTTCAGATAATGAAGAGATACTTAAAAAAATGATGCTGGGCGGAATGGATGTGGCCAGAATGAATTTTTCACACGGCACACACGAGCAGCACAAAAAAAGAGCGGATACTTTTAAGCGGATAAGGGAAGAAGTAGGTTTGCCCATACCGCTGCTGCTGGACACTAAGGGCCCGGAAATAAGGACAGGTGATTTCAAGGACGGCCAGGTCACCTTGAGGGAAAACAATGAGTTTGTTTTGGTCAATAAGGATATAATCGGCGACGAGACGAAATGCTCCATCACCTACAAGGAACTGTACAGGGACGTGTCAAGGGGCAGCAGGGTATTGATCAATGACGGTCTTGTGGAGCTTGAAGTCACTGATATAAAAGGCAAGGATATATACTGCACGGTTAAAAACGGAGGAGTTATAGGAGATCACAAGGGGATCAACGTCCCAGGAGCCGACATCAGACTTCCGGCTTTGACCAGCCAGGATATTGAGGATATCAAATTCGGAATCGAAAATGATTATGATATAATCGCCGCATCCTTTGTCAGGAAGGCTTCGGACGTGGTTGAAATAAGAAAGGTGCTTGAGAAAAACGGTGGAAGCGGTATCCTGGTTATTTCTAAAATAGAAAACAGGGAGGGCATCAAAAATTTCGACGAGATCCTCAAGGTGTCGGATGGTATCATGGTGGCAAGAGGCGACCTCGGAGTTGAGATACCTGTTGAAGAGGTTCCGGTCGTCCAGAAGAATATAATAGAAAAATGCTATAGAAACGGAAAGCCTGTTATTACCGCCACACAGATGCTGGATTCCATGATAAGGAACCCAAGGCCCACAAGAGCCGAAGCCAGTGATGTTGCCAATGCCATTTACGACGGCACCAGCGGCGTTATGCTGTCAGGTGAGACCGCCGCAGGAAAATACCCTTTAGAAACCATAGCCGTTATGGCGAGAATTGCCGAGAAAGCCGAAACCTCAATGGACTACTGGAAAAGGTTCAACACCCAGCAGACGGAAATAAGTACAAGTGTTACAAACGCCATAAGCCATGCCACCTGTACCACAGCTCTGGACCTGAAAGCCGCGGCTATTATAACAGTGACACAGTCGGGGCATACCGCCAGGATGATTGCCAGGTTCCGTCCCGCATGTCCCATTATTGCAACTACCGTCAATCCCAAGGTACAAAGACAGCTGAATCTGTCATGGGGTGTGCTGCCATTTCTGGTTGGCGTGGCAAATACCACGGACGAGATGTTTGACAGCGGCATAGAAAAAGCCCTTGAGTCCGGCCTTGTAAAAAACGGCGAGCTTGCTGTAATAACTGCAGGCGTACCGGCCGGTATAAGCGGGACTACCAATACATTGAAAGTGCACATTGTGGGTAAAGTATTAGTACAGGGCACGGGCATAGGAGAAACCGCCTTTACGGGAGAACTGACCGTGGCCCAGACGGTGAAAGAGGCCCTGGAAAATTTCTCGGACGGAAACATACTGGTAGCCCCATTTACAAATAATGAAATGCTTCCCGTAATAAAAAGAGCTTCTGCAATAGTTGTGGAAGAGAGCGGGCAGACATGCCATGCCGCAACGGTTGGAATGGCGCTGGATATCCCCGTCATAGTGGGAGCCGACAATGCGACTAAAATATTGAAGACGGGTTCGGTGGTGACAATTGACACCGAAAGAGGACTTGTTCTGAGATGTGATTGAAGAAGTGGCATATAATGATATAATATTAATTGAATTTCAAAATAATTTTTTCATGTCAGAATCAGGGGGAATTATTACCCCATGCCGGAAATGGAGATAAAACATGGCTAAAACATTACCGCTGCTACCATTAAGAGGCTTAACAGTTTTTCCTTTTATGACTCTGTATTTTGATGTTGGTAGAGAAAAATCAATTAAAGCGCTGGAAGAAGCAATGATAAATGACCAGTTGATTTTTTTGGTCGCTCAGAAGGATGCTTCCACAGATTCTCCCGGTGCTGAGGATATAT
>JAEWSZ010000124.1 GCA_023397905.1 Bacillota bacterium
GATACATATATGAACACATCAGGCGAGGGATGAATAAGGAACAAATAGAACAATTGAAAAACTCCGTTAAGATGAGAAAACAAATGGAATTTTTAAAATTTGCAAGATTGTGAAGAAGCACTTTTGAAATCATCCCTGGGAATCATTATTTTAAGAGTGAAGGAAGTGCACGTAAAGCAATTGAAGAGGGATTGGAACAAGGAAATCTTTTTGTTGCAATTGCACAAGGCGTATGCATTGGATATCGTCAAGTTGGAGAAATTCCTGGATTATATCGCGAAGGCATTACAGAATATATAATGATGAAGGGAAAATAACATATCTTTTCGTCAAGCTACCAGATCGCGGTGACAAATAAGGCAGAGAACAGCGAAGAATGCAGGACGGGATATAACTGCATTAAATCATGGCACATAAAATTAAATTTAGTTCAAGCCTGCCAACCATGAATAGCCGATAGGAACTTCCGCATTAGTTTTGCCAGGGTTTGTGAAGATTCTTTAAAATTATTTTCTACCCATCTTGAAATAATGGAACAAATCGTTGAGGCTATAAAATCTGACACATATGAATTTAGATTCCTTTCTTTATCTGAATATATCAGGTTTGAAGTGTTAAAAGAGTTTAATATATTTGCAACAATAGCTTTGTTTAATAAAAAGAAAAGATTATTTTGCTTTAATAATTTCAAAAAATCCTTATAGCTTTGAAGGTATACGAAAAGACCATATAAATGTTGGTAAGTATCTGTGTGGTTGTTGTTGGGGAAAGTAGAAGTATAGCCATGAATTATATTGTCAAGATGGAACTCCAGAATATCGTTTTTAAATTCAAAATTCCGATAAAATGTCTGCCGCGAAACTTGAGCTTCCTGGCATATCTGTGTGATAGTGATTTCTTCATAAGTATAAGTAGCCATCAGGGAGAGTAAAGCATTGGTAATCATGTGCTGAGACTGAAGTGCCTGATGATTTTCATTTAAAGTATACATGTTGCAAATCCTCCGGTTTGTCTAACTTGTTATATAAGTATTGTTTTCTCTAGCATCATGGCTATAATAACATATAAACATATATGTTACAAGTGTTACAGGGCGCCATGGCCAGGAAGAAATTATCATGGAGAAAATGAAAACGATCCATTGTTTGGCTACCTTAAAGGTTTTGTTTTATGTTACAGAACTTCCGATTTGTCTAACTTATCCGTAAAATCTTGATTTCTACACACTCTATAATTTATAATACAATAAAGATGTTACCAATGTAACATGATACAAGTGTAAAACTTATAAAGGAGGATTCTTAATGTTTGGTAATGGAATACTTATCACACCCGTTCCAATCCCATGGGCTTTCGGAGATATTATCGTCTATGCGCTGCTCGTCATAATGGCGGTCTATATGATGAAAAAGGCATCTCATCCCCAAGTAATATTCATGGAATTTCTGGCATTTTGCTTTTTGTACGCTGGAATTTATGAAAATGCAGCAGGTGTCGTCGGAGCATACAATTTTGGCAGGTCTATAGTGAGTTTGGGAAATGTGCCATTCTCTATCCCTGCTATTGAAGTGATGGTGCTGCTGACCGGTTTATGGATGCTGGATAAAATGCAGCTCAAGCTATGGATGCAGCCGATTATTTTGGCAATGTTCGGTTTCGTTCAGGATCTGACGCTTGATCCTTTAGCCGTCAAACAAGTATTTACGGTGAATGGCATCACATCGTCAAGATGGAATTGGATAATTGACGAAAAATCTGTAACATTGTTTAATGTGCCAGTCTATAATTTCCCTGGCTGGTGCCTTATTATGGGGTATTCTTCTGCATTATTGCTAGTTGGACGATACTTGTTCAAAAAGTTTAAGTATCATAAAGCCATCGGTTATGCTTATCCATTTGTATTGATGCCTGTTGCCCTGTTGTTGATGAGAAGCCCTCTTTCACGTCTGCTGTTATATGGAGAACCGTTCGGACATGCAAAAACAAATATTGAGTGGGTATTTTTCGCTCTTTGGCTGATTGTGCCTACACTTATTCTTGTCTTCTTCTGGAGGGGAAGGATGAAAGAAGGCATTTCGCTTAAATCTGAATTGCCAATATTTCTTATTCCTACAGTTCTGCATCTGACGAATATCTTCTTCACCATATACGGACATTATTGGAATATTTTACCTTTCGATATAATTATAAGCGCTGTTCATATTGGATTCCTGGGATTTGTTTTCTATCAGGGCAAAAAGCAGCCTGTACCAACGGAAGCGTATTCTTTACGATTATAGTATCGGAAAAACATAGAGGGAATTGAAAAAGGCTGAAAACGCGGCTATCAGAAAAGTATCTACATTTATGTAGGTGCTTTTTTCTATAGAATCGATTGTTTTTGCAGCCGGATTCTTTGTATTTATATGGTAATTATAAATGCAGATTAATATTCTGTTATTTCTATAATCTGAAGTTGTATATGAAACAAATTTTGATATTGATGCTGATAGCAGAAATGTCCAATACCAAGGAAAAACTGTTACACACACATGTTTATATTGGGAGAAACCGGTAATTCCAGATAGTGCTATAATGTGAATGGGGCATAATAGTTTTAAATTTCGTAATAGTTCACTTTTTTAATGGAGGTTTAATAAATGGCAACATGGAATAAATTGTTTTTAGATGAAAAATTCATAGCTTTTTTACCACAGCCGGAAGTGTATAAATTCGTAAAGGTTCTTGAGGGTATATTTCCGGACAGACCCTTATCAATATGGGATTTATGCTGTGGTGCAGGAAGACATACCGTACTGATATCACAAATGGGACATAATACATTTGGAAGTGATATTTCTGAAAATGGAATAAATTACACCCAAAAGTGGCTTGAAAACAATGGCTTAAAGGCAACTCTTAAGGTATCGGACATGACTGATAGTCCTTTTACTGGAATGAATTTTAATGGGGCCATATCTTGGGATGCTCTACACCATAATACTATTAGCAATATTAATAAGGCTGTAAACAATGTGTATGAGAACCTTTGTGAAAATGGTATGTTTATGGTATCATTACTTTCCACAAAAGGTGGAGCATTTCACATAGGAAATGAAATTGAAAAGAATACTTTTGTTAGCGAAGAAGGCTCGGAAGCAGGAGTGCCTCACCACTACTTTGACGAACAAGGAATAAGAGATTTATTTAAAAAGTGGAAAATAGTCAGCTTAATAGAAGTTGTTGCTACATATATTGAGACTGCATTAGATTATCTGGTTAATCCATTCCCTTATACAAAGTGGTATGTTATTGTGCAAAAGTAACAATTTTAGACTATAAGTATTTTGGAGAGTTTTTTTCTATTAAAACAAATTAGATTGAAAATATTACAATTTTGTAGTTTTATTTTATGGTAATAAAATGTAAGATGAAATTGGTACATTAATATTTATTGGCTGAAATAAGCAAAAAGATATTACTTTAGTTGGAAGATATGCTTTATTATAGTATAATAGGGTTGATGTGGAAATTGAATTGAGATTAGATTTCTGCGTGATGGAAGCTCTGGTGTATTTTGGGGTTTATTATTTGAGGTGAGCAGTAGATATCATGGAACCAGAGAGACAGTGGTACTAAGTAAATATTTAAAATGCGGAGGATTTGAATGATGAACAGGGACAAACTTAAAGGTTTTATTTCAGGATTGATATTTGCAGTGGTTTTAGGGATAGCTGCAATGGGGGTAAATGTTTTAGCGGCACCTGTAGAAAAGAAGATATCGGTTGTTTATGATGACTTGAAAATTTATGTAGATGGAGTCCTTACTCAGACCAAGGATGCCGACGGCAAAACAATTGAACCCTTTATCTCAAACGGTGTTACATATCTGCCTGTTGCAGCGTTAAGCAGAATATTAGGAAAAGATGTTAGTTGGGATGGGAAAACCAAAAGTATCTATATAGGTAAAAAACCTGACATTAAGGCTCAAGAAGTTACCGTATCCAATGTTGATGAATTATTTGCCGCACTTGGTTCCAATAAACATATCAAGCTGAAACCCGGAGTTTATAATATTTCTGATTTGAAACAAGGTTACAGCGAAAGTAATAACATCTATTGGCATGAAGAGTATGATGGCAATGAGCTGGTGCTGAATGGAATTTATAATCTGACTTTAGAGGGTCTGGGGGAGGAACCTGCTGAAATAGTGGTTGAGCCAAGATATGCAGATGTACTTACATTTTTAAATTGTACAAAAATATCTTTAAAAAATATTAAAGCCGGGCATACGCTGGCGAAGGGTGAATGTGCAGGTGGCGTATTGAACTTTGAATCATCAAAGGATATAGATATTTCAAACAGCAGTTTTTATGGAAGTGGTACTTATGGGATTATTGCCTTAAATACTGAAAATTTAAAGTTTAATAATTCCATTATTGAAGAGTGCACGAATGGAGCAATGACAATAAGCAACTGCAAGGAGTTTGCATTTACTAACAGTATATTCAGGCAGTGTGAAGGATTTAAATTATTTAATATCCAATCTTCATCAAATATTGTCTACGACAAATGTGAGATATCTGAAAATGAAGCATTATATAAAGATACGGATATAATAGATACTAGTTTATCCAGTGGAATAAAGTTTACTGATTGTAAATTTATAAATAATAAATCGTTTAGTTTCAATCAAGATACTATATCAGATATTGACTTTACCGGCACTACTTTTGAGGGAAACAGTTTTGATGACTTGTTAAATCAGGATAAATAGATTAATGAAATGGCTAATGAGATTTTAGCTTAAAGAAGGCTTCATCCCGGAGCTCAGAGTATAAAAGCTGCCTCGTATGATATATTCATCACGGAGGCAGCTTTTATGTTCATGGTGACGGGCTATAACATGAATGTAATAAATTTTATAGAGAAAAAATCACAGGTGATAATATCATCTGATTCCGCCTGGCGCAGGGTTATATAGTTTGCACCGACACTCAGCAATGTTCCTGATTTGTCCAATAGGGTTCCGGTACCAATTAAAAACTCAACTCTCACTCTTTTACCGATTTGTGTACGCAGAAAACCGTTCAGGTAATCAGTGCTGGCCATCGACAGAGGCTGTGGTTCTGTAGTGGGTGTTATTGGCGCCGTCGGGGCCAATTGAGGGCCCTGATAAAGCTGCTGCTGTTGCAACTGTTGTTGCTGTAATTGCTGTTGAAATGTTAAATCCGAATCTCCGTCGGGTCTCTCTTCGAAGCAACAGATAGGTAAGGTGTAATAAGGGGTATGCGGATTTTTCATAAAGCTGGATCTTCCTTTCTTTAAATTATAATGGATTAAGTTTGGGCGTATTTTTGTGTGGGGATATAAAAGCAGTGCTGCTGTACCCTGGTTAATATCACGCCCGTCTCGCCCGGCGGAAAAAACGAACCGCAGGATGGGTTAAAAGGGTTATAATACCACAGACTGTTGGCAATAGCTCCCAGGGTGTTTCCTGTCATTGCCCAGTCGACGATGTCATAATGTACCTGCAATGGATTCATATTATATATGTTCTGAGGATTATACTGTCCGCCGACTTCCTCCTTGACGCATGTAAACTGGCCGGCCTGGAGAATAGCGGCTCTGATGTCGCCATGCAGCAATCTGAAAAACTCACCATAGGAAACAGTAACTCTGTTCATGATAACCGAGGCAACCGCTCTCATGCCGGGATCGCCTTCTCCGCCGGCTTCGCACTGTATTAGTCTCGCAAATAATTCTCTATCCGTAAATGGCATTCCTGATCACCTTTTTTATAAAAAGTTATAAAAAAATATACTGCTTATTTCTAATAGCAGTATATTATGGCCTAAAAAGGAATGTTACATATATTAAGAATTATGTTAATCGATGTCTGAGATAAAGCTTTCAACTATTCCGCTGGTAAAATGGCTCGCAGTTTTTTCCACAAACTTGGGAAAATTGATGCCGGCATTTTCATCCGCCTTATCCGATATCACTCTGAAGACCACAAATCCGACATTGTGCTCGTGGCATACCTGGGCTACTGCGGCGCCTTCCATTTCAATACATTTCAGGTTGGTTATCTCAGCTGAAATGTTTTGCACCTTCCGGCTGTCCGCAATGAACTGGTCGCCGCTGGCAATAGTGCCAACCACTACTTCCGGGGTTGTTATACGGAACTCGTCCAGATACTTACGGTCTACATCGGTTTCCATATTCCCGGATATATAGCGTTTTGCCGAGCTCACAGCAAGAGAAACAATCTTATCCTCCGGTTTAAAATAATCCACGCCCAGCAGAGGTATTTCAAATTTCTTGTACCCCGGCAGCAGGCTGGCGTCCATATCGTGCTGGACGAGTCTGTCGGCGATGACAATATCCCCGATGTTCAAGGCCTTGTCGGCTCCTCCGGCAACTCCCGAGAATATGACCATATCAACATAAAATGTTTCTACAAGTGTTGTTACCGTTGAGGCGGAGGCAACCTTTCCCCACCTGGAAAATACCAGGACGGCGTCTTTGCCGAAAAGCTTCCCTATATAGTAATCCCTCATTCCGATGGTCCTGGTTTCAGCAACAGCCATACTGTGGAGCAGGAGTTTTGTTTCCTCTTCCATGGCTCCCATAACGCCTATCAGCATAAGTCATTCCTCCCGGATAATATATTTCAATATTTATGATGAATATCAATTACCTTCATTATAAATAAACAGCCGGGGCTATGCAATTATAAAGTCAATTTCTATCAGCTTTGCAGTACTTCTCCGTTTGTGCCTATAATCACGATGCTCCAGGGAATCATTTTGCCGGAGCGCACCAGCGCTGTTTTGACGGCATTGACTATACCGCCGCAGCAGGGAACTTCCATTCTCAGGATCTTAACACTGTTGATATTGTTATTTTCCAGTATGGCTGTGAGCTTCTCGGAGTAGTCTCCCTCGTCCAGCTTGGGGCAGCCGATCAGCGTGATCCTGTTCTTCATGAAATCCTTGTGGATGTTTGCATAGGCAAAAGCTGTACAGTCGGCGGCGATAAGCAGATCGCAGTTGTCAAAATACGGTGCGTTCACCGGCACCAGTTTGATCTGGCAGGGCCATTGCATGAGCTCCGAAGTCAAAGGCTGGGCTGAGGCCTGGTTTGAAGGCTGACTTTCAACCGGTCTTTCAGTCGGCCTTTTTATAGCCATTGCTCTTGAACCGGGACAGCCGCCGAATACGGGAGGGTGTGAAGGCGCCGGATGGGAGCTGCTTTCAGCAGTAGAGGCATGCACCGGGGCCGCCCTTTTTTCCATGTTTTTTTTGACCAGTTCCTCATCATAGGCGTCGGCCTCACGTTCTTCGATAGTAATTGCATTTGTAGGACACTCCGGCAGACAGTTTCCCAGCCCGTCGCAATAGCTGTCCGAAATCAGTTTTGCTTTCCCGTTTTCCAGGATCAGCGCTCCTTCGTGACATGCATTGACACAGAGGCCGCAGCCGTTGCATTTTTCTTCGTCGATTCTGATTATATTTCTTTTCATGATTTTATTCCTCCTTTATGAGCATTGCTCAAATGATCATATAATGAATTAGAAACAATTTAAGTTAAATTCTAACTTTATGAGTTGGATTACAACGCATTAGCAGAAAATTTTCTTACCAAATAGGTGTTTCAATGAGTTTTGCAGATATGTTAATGTATATCTACAAAACACATTATAATGTATAATGGAATTATAATCGGTATCCTGGGATACAAATGCGAAGCGTACTCTGCTATGTACAGGGTATTCTTCGGTACCCTTAGCGGAGCAATACCGGCACAGCACAAAAATCGGCAAACGGATTTTTATTTATAAAAACAATTGCGGTTGAAACCTTTGACTTCAGGCGAAGGCTGCTTTCAGCCGATGAAAATTGACTTGGGAGGAATACTATGGCGGACTTAAACGGAAAGAATGGGGAACTGGCAAAAGCGCTTGAAAAATGTGAGCTGTTTGAGGGTTTTGATAATTTTCAGCTGGAGTCCATGCTGCAATGCTTTGCTCCGAAGCTGCACTCCTATGATAAAGGGGATTTTATCGCCATGGCGGGCAAAAAATATAACGGACTGGGGATAATCGTAGAAGGAAACGCCGTAATCAGCAAGGAGAATGCCGCAGGCAGCAGAGTCATGCTGGATATGATTTCTTCGGGTGAAATATTCGGAGAAGTGATCGCGTTTTCAGGAAGGGAGGTCTGGCCGGCCAATGTGCAGGCTCAAACACCCTGCAAGGCGATCTTTATAGAAAATAACGCAATCATAAATCAATGTACCGAAGCCTGCAGCTTTCATGCACAGCTCATAAAAAACCTGCTCAAAACAGTATCGATCAGGGCGATTATGCTTAACAGAAGGGTAGAGTACCTTTCCATGAAAAGCATCAATTCAAAAATTGCGGCACTGCTGCTGGAACACATGGAAAAGGCCGGAAGCAACACTTTCAGGCTGCCCATGAACAGAAATGAAATGGCTGACTTTTTAAATATCTCAAGACCGTCCATGTCCAGAGAAATGGGAGTTATGCGGGATAACGGCATTATAGATTTTCAGAAGGAGGCCGTAAGGATTTTGCAGGTTGATAAGTTAAAGGAAATGATAGGGGACTGATATGTTAATTGTTGACAATATATATATTAATATGATATCATTTAGATATCATATTAATATATTCACAATGTGAATACACAGATTTCCACATTTTACCCGGCACACCATATGTGAATAAAATTATTTCCGGTGGGCCAGAAAGGTCAGGTACTTATATGAAAGAGATTGAAGGAAGAACCGGATCAGGCGGTCAGATGCTTTTGCTGTCAATGCTGGGACTCATAGTCAGCACCGTAATATTTGTATTTTCAGTGGTTAACAGTTCGGGATTGCTGGCTGTAATAGCCTCCATATTATTAGTTGTTTTTATATTTATACTCCCCGGATTATTTACAATCCAGCCCAACGAAGCCATGGTGCTGATCCTGTTCGGAAAATATTCCGGAACTGTTAAAAAAGCAGGCTGGCACTGGGCCAACCCGTTTTATACAAAAAAGAAAATATCACTCAGGTCCAGAAACATCAACGGGGAAAAAATAAAGGTCAATGACGAAATGGGAAATCCTATCGAAATCGCCGCTGTCATAGTCTGGAGAGTCGACAATACGGCTGAGGCTGTTTTTGACGTAGATAACTATATAGACTATGTAAATGTCCAGAGCGAGTCGGCTCTGAGGCACCTGGCAGGCATGTACCCATACGATAACACCGAGGATTCACATACCATATCTTTGAGGGGCAGCGCAGACGAGGTCGCCGAGGCTCTTAAAAATGAACTGCAGCAGAGACTGGGGAAAGCAGGGGTTATCGTGGAGGAAGCAAGACTTTCGCACCTGGCCTATGCGCCTGAAATTGCCGCGGCAATGCTCCAGAGACAGCAGGCGGCCGCTATTATCGCAGCAAGGCAGAAGATCGTCGAAGGCGCCGTGGGAATGGTTCAGATGGCCTTAAACAAGCTGAGCGAAAACGATATAGTCGAACTGGACGAGGAAAGAAAAGCCGCTATGGTAAGCAATTTACTTGTGGTACTCTGCGGAGAGAGAAGTACACAGCCCGTTATAAATACCGGAACTCTGCACAATTAAAATGCGAAGTAAAAAAATGGACATTATCTGACGAGCTTCGCATGTCAAAAGCCGCGAAAGTGACTTGGGCAAATATTAGCGTATATACATGAGACAAGACGTGCGAAAAATGCAGCATGCTACAGCGAGGATTATTATGGCTGAAAAAAAATCGATTTTACTCAGGCTTAGTCCCAAAATGTGGGAAGAAATTTCCAAATGGGCCGATGACGAATTCAGATCTGTAAATGGACAAATAGAATATCTGATCAGTGAAGCGCTGAGGAAAAGAAGACAGGGCTCTGGAGAGAAAAATCAGAATAAAAAACCGGATCCTGAGCCCGGGAGCCGGGAGGCGGAATAAAAAACTGAATAGCATATATAAGCCACATGATCTGCTGTCGAAATAACCGGAAATAATTCAATAGACAGCATTTATTAAGTCAATTACGGGTTGAAACCTTCGCATTAGGTGAAGGTTGCTTTTCAGCCGATAGTAATTGGCTTTTCTTATTTTCAGGTACAAAAACTCAGAAAATACATATACTTGAAATGTTGTAAATTGAATGGTAAAATCATTTATATAATATTTCCGAAAAAAGGGAAAATTTGACGAAAAATTGTAAATGTAAAATTGATCATGGTAATTAAATTTATGAAAGCGAGGATTTGAAGTAATATGAAAGCATTATATTTTCCCCAAGTACATAAATATGAATTTCGAAATGTAGAAAAACCCTGCTTACAGAATGACTCTGATGTCATTATAAAAATTACACTTACCACTGTCTGCGGGAGCGATTTACATCTAATCCACGGTATTATTCCAACAACCCCCGGATATGTTTTGGGGCACGAGTACGTTGGAGTCATTGAACAGACAGGCAGTTCAGTTAAAAATTTCAAACCCGGTGACAGAGTAATCGGACCGCCGGCACCCTTTTGCGGATATTGTGAAAATTGTTTGAATGGAAATATTTCGCATTGCCTTAACGGTGGAATACATGGCAGCGGAAAGGAAATGGGGGATTTACCCGGAACCCATGCAGAGTATATACGGGTTCCTTTTGCGGATACCTGCCTGGCACATGTTCCTGATACACTCGAAGACGAGCAGGTAATTTTCATCTCTGATATTTTATCTACAGGTTATACCTCTGTAGTTCGCGGAAAAGTAAATCCCGGGGATACGGTTGTTATTTTTGGAGCCGGACCTGTCGGCTTGTGTGCTGTTGCGGCAGCAAAGCTGTTTAGCCCGTCCCGGATTATTATGGTTGGCAGAAAAGATAAATACAGAATGGAGATGGCCTCGGAACTGGGCGCAACCCATGTTTTGAGTTCGATGGAGGGTGATGTCACCCAGGCTGTTATGAAATTGACCAATGGGAAGGGCGCTGATGTGGCAATTGATGCATCGGGCTCTGAAACTGCTATCCAACAAGCAGTAAAGAGTGTAAAAATCAATGGAAATGTTTCACTTGTCGGTATTACCGGAATGGACATCACATTGCCTTTATCACAAATATTTATGAAGAATGTAAATATCAATATGGGACTTGCACATGTAGGATATATAAAGAGACTAATTACTCTTGTTCAGACAGGGCAGATCGATCTGAGGCCTCTGATCACTCACCGTATGGACTTGGAGCAAGTTGAGGCTGCGGTGGCACTATTTGAAAGCCGAAGTGAAAATGTAATCAAGGTGGTCCTTAAACCATAGACCTTGGCTTGAGTAGTAGATTTGAAGTTGAGAAGCTTAACAATATGATGCTATGTTCATAGAAATTAAAATATATATGAAAAAAGAGGTGATTACAATTGTATACTATTAATTTTGATAGTGTTAAAAACAGGGTTAGTGTCAGCTTTGATGCTTTGCCGTATGGTGCGGAATTGGAGAAATATTCTAAAGAATTGCTTAATGCTATTGATTCCTGCAGAAATGATTTTACGATTCTTTTTGATATGACCAAGAGTAAGGCAAAAGTTGTAAGCGATAATGATATTGCCGGTCTTAAAACCGTAAAGGACTATTGTGTTAAAAAGGGATTGAAAAAAGATGCTTTCGCAATGCAGTCCAATACACTTAAAATGCAAATTTCCAGATATCTTAAAGATACGGAACCTAAGGACGGTTTTTTTGAAACTGCCGCAGACGCAATTAAATTTTTGGATGATTAGCTGTGACTTTAATTAACCGTTTTCTCAACTTTAAAATATATTTATTAGATAGAATGTTTAATAGAATAAACAGGATTTTGTAATTTTCATTCAAGATCCTGTGCTGTTTTGCCATTAAAAACCAGGGCCGCTGCAAAACTAAATTAAGTTTGCAGCGGCCCCATTTTCAATATTCTATGTTCTTATTTTATCTCAGTTTGTACTTCTTCAATTTCGAATCAAGCTGTTTAACAAGCTGATCAAGGCTTTGAGCAGCAATCTTCATATCGTCCAGAGTCTTGAGCTGGTTTTCAGTGGTAGCTGCAACTTCTTCGCTTGAAGCGGCGGTCTGCTGGGAGACGGAGGAGATGTTTTCAATTGCGCTGATAACCTCGCTCTTATCATCCTGCATCTTGATTACAGCCGTATTTACATCATTTATTTTTGTTACTATAAAATCAATTGCGTTTGCAATATCGGAAAATGAACTGTTTGTCTTATCAACAGCCAGATTTTGCTCCTGGGAAACCTTTTTCATTATTTCCATGGAGGAAATGGCCAGAGCGGACTCTTCCTGAATGCTCTGCATCATGTTGTTGATTTCTTCGGTTGATTTTCTGCTCTGATCCGCCAGCTTACGAACCTCATCGGCAACGACGGCAAAGCCTTTACCGGCTTCTCCGGCTCTGGCGGCCTCAATGGCTGCGTTAAGTGCCAGCAGGTTTGTCTGCTCCGCAATATTTTCAATGGATTCAACGAACAAACCGATATCCTTTGTGGTATTTGTAAGGTTCTCAACTACCGCGAATATCTTTTCGGAAGTTTCATAGGTTTCCTTTGATTTGTCTCTCAGGGTGGTAACGGCTTTGAGTCCCACGGTGTTGAGGTCTATGATTTTATTTGTTTCGTTTGTAATACCGCTGTAGCTTTCATAGACAAAGTTTATCTGATCCGAAAGCTTGTCAACCACCTGAACACCCATCTGGGCTTCTTCAGCCTGAGAGGAGGCACCCTTGGCTATTTCATCAATAGTCTTTGCTATCTCTTCAATGGCGTTTGTGGCATTTTCAGAGGTGGAGGTAACCTTTCTGGACGCCTGGCTGATTGAAAGGGATAGATTGAAAAAACCTTCAATGAGGGAACGGACATCGCTGATAACAAGATTTACGACTGAAGCTACAAACCCTAAAACACCGTAAGTTTTGGGTTCAATCATATGAGAAAAATCTCCGGATTTAAAACCGTCAAGATCCGATGAAAACTTCTTTATAGTACTTTTATACTGCATTCCGGTAAGTATTATAAACACTATGCATGTTATAATTGAGGCAAAAAATGTGTAAATTCCAAAATATAAATTATTGCTGATAATACCTCCTGCAATACTTAAGACAATACTGATTATAGCACCAATAATGTATAAATGATTACCTTTGCTACCACGTGACTCTGTTTTTTTCATAATACTCCCTCCGACTACGCTAAAAATGTATTTATATGTAACATATTCTTCTATTCTACATAAAAAAGTAAAATCCTTCTTATTTTTCTGCATTATAATGGATTTATTTAATATTTTTATCAGGAAATAGGCCGGATATATTAATGTGTTATAAAAAATGGCAGATATTAGGAAGGCCGGATATACGCGGATATCCCGATTGACAACCAATGTATGATTGTATACAATTATACACATATACATAAGGCGCCTTTAGAAGCAGCGACTTGCCATAAGTTGTTGCTTTTAATATAAAGTTTAAAATATTTTACAGGGGGTTTCACATTGATCGAGTTTAATAAAAAGTCCAATACATTGGAACAGACCCAGTACAGATATTCTCTTCAGGACGTGGCCGAACCCAATCTGTACAGGGAGATCTACAGCTATGACGAAGTGCCAAAGTGCGCGTTCAATCACCGCAGGGTTCCCATGAATCCGGCCGACGAAATATGGATCACCGACACTACATTCAGGGACGGCCAGCAGTCAAGAGCTCCGTATACCGTCGAGCAGATAGTTACGCTGTTTGACTATCTGCACCGGCTGGGAGGACCGAATGGAATTATCAGGCAGACTGAGTTTTTCCTTTACAGCGACAAGGACAAGGAGGCCGTCTATAAATGTATGGAGAGAGGATACGATTTCCCCGAGATAACCAGCTGGATCAGAGCTTCAAAAAGTGATTTCAAGCTGGCAAAGGACATGGGAATGAAGGAAACCGGCTTTCTGGTCAGCTGTTCCGACTACCATATATTCAACAAACTGAAAAAAACCAGAAAACAGGCAATGGACGGCTATCTCAGCGTTATAAAGGAAGCTCTCGAAGTGGGTATCAGGCCCAGATGCCATCTGGAGGATATAACAAGAGCCGATTTTTACGGGTTTGTGGTTCCTTTTGCCTTGGAGCTGAGAAAGCTCATGGATGAAAGCGGTGTTCCCATAAAGCTGAGGGCTTGCGATACAATGGGCTACGGCGTTTCATATCCTGGAGCGGCACTGCCCAGAAGCGTAGGCGGCATAATATACGGTCTGAGGCACCATGCGGGTTTCCCCGGCGAGCTCATCGAATGGCATGGGCATAATGATTTTTATAAGGCTGTCTGTAATTCCGCCACCGCCTGGCTGTACGGCTGTTCATCGGTAAACTGCTCGCTTCTGGGTATCGGGGAGCGCACCGGAAATACTCCTCTGGAGGGCATGATTTTTGAGTATGCCTCACTCAGGGGAACGACAGACGGAATGGATACCACCGTTATAACGGAAATCGCCGAGTACTATGAAAAGGAACTTGACTATGAAATACCGCCGAGAACGCCATTTGTGGGGAGAAGCTTCAATGTGACACAGGCTGGGATCCATGCGGACGGATTGATGAAGGATGAGGAAATATACAACATCTTCAATACGGATAAGCTGCTGAACAGGCCTATCGGAGTGGCTATAACACAGACCTCCGGCCTTGCGGGCATTGCACTCTGGATCAACAACTATTTCCACCTGTCCGGTGAACGGCAGATCGACAAGAAGGATGCGAGAGTGGGAATCATCAAGGAATGGATAGACGGGCAGTACCAGACCGGCAGAAATACCTCCATAAGCGATAAGGAAATGCTTAAGGGAATACAGAAACTGGCGCCGGATATAATACCTGTAAAATAAGATTGATAAATGGTATTATAGTTTTTAATAAAAGAGGTTATTAATTTAATCAAAAATATATTTTTGGAGGTCATTAAAGTAATGGGTTTAAACTTAACACAGAAAATAATAAAAAATCATCTGGTCAGCGGAGAAATGACGGCAGGCAGCGAAATATCCATAAGAATCGATCAGACGCTGACTCAGGATTCCACCGGTACCATGGCATATCTCCAGTTTGAGGCCATAGGAATGCCCAGGGTAAAGACCAAAAAGTCGGTGGCCTACATAGATCACAATACCTTGCAGGCCGGTTTTGAAAATGCGGATGACCATAAATATATACAGACCGTGGCGTCAAAGCACGGCATTTATTTCTCGAAGCCCGGCAACGGCATATGCCATCAGGTTCAGCTGGAACGTTTCGGAGTGCCGGGAATGACTCTGCTGGGGTCCGACAGCCACACTCCCACAGGGGGCGGAATCGGAATGCTGGCAATCGGAGCGGGCGGTCTTGACGTTGCTGTGGCAATGGGCGGAGGGCCGTACTACCTGACCATGCCCAAAGTCTGTAATGTGGAGCTCAAGGGAAAGCTGAACCCCTGGTCCACAGCAAAGGATATCATCCTTGAGGTACTGAGGATACTGACCGTTAAAGGCGGAGTGGGAAAGGTCATTGAATATACCGGCGAGGGCATCAAAACCCTTACGGTTCCCGAAAGAGCCACTATCACAAATATGGGTGCGGAGCTGGGAGCCACAACATCCGTATTCCCTAGTGACGATATTGCACTGGCTTTCCTGAAAGCCCAGGGCAGGGCGGAGGACTGGACGGAATTGCTGCCGGACGGCGATGCGGGCTATGAGGAACATATAGTAATAGACCTGTCAACCCTGGAACCCATGGCCGCAAAGCCCCACAGCCCTGACAATGTTGAAAAGATTTCATCCATAGGTAAAATCAAGGTTGACCAGGTTGCCATCGGGAGCTGCACAAACTCATCATATATGGATATGATGAAGGTTGCGGCCATATTAAAGGGAAAGACCATCAACCCCAATGTGAGTCTGGTAATAGCTCCGGGCTCAAAACAGGTGCTCACCATGCTGGCTCAAAACGGAGCGCTGGCTCATATGGTTTCGGCAGGAGCAAGAATACTCGAGTCCGCCTGCGGGCCGTGCATAGGTATGGGCCAGGCGCCCTGCACCGATGCCGTGTCCCTGAGGACCTTCAACAGAAATTTTGAGGGCAGAAGCGGAACGACATCCGCAAAGGTTTATCTTGTAAGCCCTGAGGTTGCGGCAGCCAGCGCGCTTACAGGCGTGCTGACAGATCCAAGGGAGCTGGGCGAAGCGCCTGAAATAGAGATGCCCCAGCAGTTCGTAATAAATGACAATCTTGTCATAGCTCCCGCGCCGGAGGGAAACAGCGTGGAAGTTGTAAGAGGCCCGAATATCAAACCGTTCCCGGTGAACAAGGCTTTGAGCGGGAAGGTTGCGGGAAAAGCTCTGATAAAGGTTGGAGATAATATTACCACCGACCATATCATGCCTTCAAATGCAAAGCTGCTTCCATTCAGATCAAATGTGCCGTATCTTGCCGAATTCTGCCTGACACCCTGCGATGCTGAATTCCCGGCAAGGGCCAAAGCAAACGGAGGCGGATTTATAATAGGAGGCTCCAACTACGGCCAGGGTTCCAGCCGTGAGCATGCCGCTCTGGCACCATTGCAGCTGGGGATCAAGGGAGTTATAGCAAAATCCTTTGCAAGAATCCATATGGCGAACCTTATAAATTCAGGGATTATCCCCATGACTTTTGCAAATGAGGCAGATTATGATGCCATAGACATGAATGACGAACTGGAAATAGACAATGCTATTGAGCAGGTGAAAAATGCCGATACTATAGTTGTAAAAAATATTACAAAGAAAACCGAATTTACCGTAAAAGTGTCGCTGTCTGACAGGCAGGTTCAGATGGTACTGGCAGGTGGACTCCTGAATTATACAAAGGTAAACAACGGTTAAGATATTATATAAACCTTGGACCGGTTATGGACCACATCCGGAGCCATGGTTTTACAGATTATTTATATTTATAATTTTATGGCGTGAATAGCACGCAGATAGGGATGCAGAAATGTCAAAGCTGGAATATGACGAAAATGAAAGCCTCGTGAACTCTCTGAGAGGCAAGGTTTTCAATCAGCTTCGCAAACAAATATTGACAGGCGCTTATAAGCCGGGAGAAAGCCTTATAGAATTGAGGCTTTCAGAGGAACTGGGAGTGAGCAGGACGCCTGTAAGAGAGGCTCTGAGGCAGCTGGAGCTGGAAGGGCTTATTGTGTCCATACCAAACAAAGGGGTTATAGTAAAAGGTGTAACCGATCAGGATGTGGAGGATATTTTCACCATAAGAACAATGATAGAGGGGCTTGCAGCCAGATGGGCCGCTGAAAAAATAACTGAGGATGAGATAGTTGAGCTTCAGGAAGCCCTTGATTTTGAAGAGTTCTATACCATGAAGAACGATTCGCACCACCTGATGACCTATGACTCCAGATTTCATGACATAATATTCAAGGCAAGCAAAAGCAGGCCGCTTATGCATATGCTGAGTACGTTCCATTTTTATACACAAAATGCCAGGGACAGTTCCTTCCAGAGGCCGGGCAGGCCTGTAAAAGCCCTTGAGGAGCACAGGGCAATATTTGAGGCAATCAGAAGCAAGGATGCAGAGAGGGCGGAGAAGCTCACGGTCCAGCATATCAAGAATGCCAGCAAGATTTTCGAAGAAAAAATAGATAAATAAGAAATTAAAAAAGATTAAGCAAAAAATAAACAACTGACAGAAAGCAAAAGAACAATAAAAGAATTAATGAAATATCAGTATTTGCAGCCACAGAAGAAATAGGTTTTCTTTTGTGGTTGTTTTTAAAACATAAAGTAAGGTTAACTTGACATGGTAATTTCAAGATGTTATTATATGCGTAAGGTTAACATTACAAAGGCTGCGCAGGTTTAAAAGCTTTAAACTGAAGAACTTTGGGACCGGTAAAGTTGACTGCGTATAAAGTATGGAGGGAAAAATGAAAAACAGGATAAGAGAACTCCGGGAGGAAACCGGTCTGACCCAGGAACAGCTGGGAGAGCTCGTAGGAGTGTCAAGGCAGGCCATCAATGCCATAGAGACTGAGAAGTACGAGCCGTCGATCTGGTTGGCTTATGATATCTGCAAGGTATTTCAAAGCCCAATCGAAGAGGTTTTCAATTTTGAGGAAAGTGAAAGGAAATCCCGGGCCCAGAGCAGCAGAGGGGTTAAAGGTGAGTAATAATGGCTGTCCGGCAGATAAGAATGTTTGACGACGAGATACTGCGAAAGAAGAGCAGGCCGGTGGAGGCTGTAACAGACGAGATAAGAAAACTACTGGAGGACATGGCCGATACCATGTACAATACTGAAAACGGGGCGGGTCTGGCGGCTCCTCAGGTAGGTATTCTAAAAAGGCTCGTAGTAATGGATATGGGGCAGGGGCTTCTAAAATTGGTCAATCCTGTTATAATTGAACGGGAAGGTATCCAGGAGGAGGTCGAAGGCTGTCTGAGCA
This sequence comes from Bacillota bacterium, assembly GCA_023397905.1. Classification (GTDB taxonomy): domain Bacteria; phylum Bacillota; class Clostridia; order Acetivibrionales; family DSM-1351; genus Ruminiclostridium. The sequence goes on from JAEWSZ010000124.1 coordinate 18,537, forward strand.
TTCCGAATGTCCTGGGAAGGCTGAAAAGACCTGCCAAGGTCACAGTACAAGCGCTGGATGAAAACGGCGGAGAAATTGTTTTAAGCGGCACCGGCGATCTGGCAAAATGCTTCTACCACGAGATAGACCATCTGGATGGCATACTTTTTACGGATTTGGCGACTGAGCTTATAAGGTAGTGTGTTGAAGCGCCAAGGCCGTTTCGGGCAAGTTATTACAATTTAATACGTTATAATTGATAAAGGAAAAATTATGGAAAAATCAGAAAACAATCAAAAAAAATTACGGTTCCACGCGGAAGTATTTGACAAAACGCAGTTTCTTTTTCAGGAATACAACGACCATCAGGTCCGTGCGGTAATATATTTCGATGGAATGGCAGAGCGGGAGCTCCTTGAAAAGGCCGTCCGCTGTTCGGCAGATTTTCTTCCGATCCTGGGCAGCCGTTTTGTTCCTGATAAGATCCGCCCCTATTGGGAGAGTATTGATGAGGCAGGTTATCAGAATTTAATTTCTTTTACAGATATGGGCAACAAGGAGCCAGAGAACGAAATACAGGCTTTTATCACCGGCAAAACGGATGAATGCACAGGCGCGCAGCTGATGGTGAAAAACATAAGGGCAATGGGCAGAGATACATTGTGTATTGTCATGAACCATATGATATGTGACGGAGCCGGTTTTAAACAGTATATCTACCTGCTGGGGGAAATCTACACGAAGCTGCAGGACGGTACATATGAAGAGTTTCGCTATTACAGCGGGAGCCGCAGCGAACGGCAGATCTACCGGCATTTCTCACTTTTTGAAAAGTTGAAAGTTTCTTTGCTTCCGAATGAATCCACAAAGAACAGGAATACGGTGCGTTTTCCTCTCTGCGATGAACACACCGGGCAGAGGCCGGTCATTTCGACGCATAAGCTTTCCAGGGAACGGTTTGAAAGGCTTAAAGCGTATGGGAAAAATTATTCCGTCACCATAAATGACATTGTTCTGGCGGCATATTTCCGCGCTCTTAACCAAATGCTGGATCACGAGCAGTGTGAGGTGCTTACGATTCCATGCATGGTAGATCTGAGACGTTATCTGCCGGACAGGAAGGCGGAGGGAATCTGCAACCTCACTTCCATGATTGCCTGCCATATCGGTGCAACAGAAGGAGAAAGCTTCCGGGAGACAGTTTCAAAAGTAAGTGAGGCAATGAGCCGCAGAAAGAACGGATATCCGGGCCTTAACGGTCTATCCCTGCTGAAGCTTGCTTATAAATTGCCTTTTGCCTTCTCCCAGCGTATTTTAAAAAAGCACTATGCAAATCCAATGATAGGGCTCACAAACATTGGTATACTCGATTCAAACAGGCTTGTTTTCGGGAGTGTGCCGGTCAGAGATGCCTATGTGGCGGCTTCTGTCAAATATACGCCATATTTTCAGATGGGGCTTACTACCTATAAGGATTCCATAACATTTACCGTGAGCCAGTATTGCACGGAAAGTGACCGTGAGACCATTCAACGGTTTTTTTCACTGCTGGACCAGGAATTGAGCATATAAGAGGCTGTTGCAAAACAAATTCAATAGCTTCGTCTTAGCTCTCTCTTGTGCCGGTTATACTTATTTTTCCGCAAAATATTCACTGGCTAAAACGCTGTAAATTGACGCATCAACAATTCCCTTATTGCTGAAATCGGCTTGTCTTAGGGTTCCCTCATATTTCAAGCCGCACTTGATCATAACTTTTCCTGAATTGGGATTGTTGGGGTCGTGCTGTGATTCAATACGATTTACTTTTACCTGATTAAAAAGAAAAGAGATAATTCCGGAAAACGCTTCGCTTGTGATACCTTGATTCCACCACCTGCTTCCGATGCAATAGCCGATATGCACTATATTTAATCTCTCATTTTGATCAACAACACTGATTGTACCGATAGGCTCATCACAATATTCTTTGAGTACGATTGCCCATTGATAAAAATCTTTATTCTTGTATAAGTTTATCCACTCTTTCAAAATACTTTCTGTTACTTCAATTGACTTGTGAGTGGGCCATCTTAGAAACTTCGTAACTTTTTCATCATTTGTCCAATTATTAAACGCTGCCAAAGCATCTCTTTCTGTAAAACGTCTCAGCAGTAGCCTTTTTGTTTCAATTTTGACCGTGCCCATGTGATTCATAGCTTCAGCCCCCATTAATTAAAATAATCCCCATTGTTAAAAGCGCTTGCAATGGACCTTTGTGACAACGATACCACATTTTCCGGCATAAAGAAAGACATATCTCCCCATAGGGGATTCGCCGCATGCATGCGCATGCTGGTGACGTCGCCCACCGCTCGCTAATCAAGGGGCCCCCACAAAGTCATTCGACTTTGCGGGGAAGAGGAGGAGCGATGGAGCGGATCGAGTAGGAGGTAAGTGATTATTTCACTTACCGACCTCTCACACCACCGTACAGGCTATTCAGCATACGGCGGTTCCTTAGTTTACACAAATTTGTTTATAGTAAT
>JAEWSZ010000184.1 GCA_023397905.1 Bacillota bacterium
GGCCCCAACAGCCGCAATCCGACAAATATAGGCATAGGCCTTTACATTACCAAAACGATAATAGAAGGCCAGGGAGGATCGGTGTATGTGTCCAGCCAACAGGGCGCAGGCACGAAATTTACCGTCAGGCTCATGAAAGTGGGGTAAAACATAGCAGAGTAAAACAAATTGTTTTAAAATTCGCCGGGTTGGTATATAATATAAACGCAAATGATTCCCATTTGTACTTGATTATTAGGAGGGCACCCTGTTGGCGGCGTCGGCAAAAAGAAATTTATTAAAATCAAAAGCGTTAATCTCATTGGCATTGAGTTCAGTTTTATTGTTTATGATTATATTCACAGGCTGTTCACAGGCTGTGGACAGTACTTCGGAGAATAAGGAGACCACCGTGGTCACATCCTTTTATCCCATTTACATCTTCACGGAAAATATAACTCAGGGTATTACCGGAGTAAAAGTGGTCAACATGACTGAACCCCAGACAGGCTGTCTCCATGATTACCAGCTGATCCCCGCCGATCTGAAAACACTTGATAAGGCGGATGTCTTTGTCATAAACGGAGCCGGAATGGAAGCATTTATGGACAAGGTCGTAAAGCAGAGGCCCGATTTGAAAATAGTTGAAGCGTCAAAGGGCATGGAACTGCTGAAGGATCCCGGAGGAGAAGACAACGCTCATGTATGGGTCAGCATTTCCGGCGCCATACAGGAGGTAAAGAATATTGCCGAGGGGCTGGCGGTACAGGACGCAAAAAACGCCTCCGCATACAGGAAAAACGCGGATGAATATGTAAAGCTGCTTGAGGCGGAGAGAGACAAGATGCACAGGGAGCTGGACGCATTTAAAAATAAAGAGATCGTTACCTTTCATGAGGCTTTCCCATACTTTGCAAAGGAATTTGGACTTAACATAGTGTCCGTGGTGGAGCGGGAGCCGGGAACCGAGCCCAGCGCAGGAGAACTGGCACGGTTGATAGACACCATAAAGAGCTCCGGGGTAAAGGTGCTTTTTGCTGAGCCCCAGTATTCGCAGAAAGCCGCGGAATCAATAGCGAGACAGACGAACGCCAGGGTGTATCTGCTGGATCCGGTGGTCACAGGGAAAAAGGATGCCCCGGCTGACAGCTATATAAAAACCATGGACCGGAATCTGGAGGTGCTGGTTCAGGCATTTTCAGAAAACCGGTAGCCTGTTTGTGCTTCAGCACAGGGGTTCTATGTGCTTAAATATGTAAATATTCATAAAAGTTTACAATTAATACACGGGAGAGTATAATTAAAGCAGTTTACAAATAAAGCCAATAACGTAACAATGTGGTTACATGTTTTGCAGATTTTCTGTGAAAGATGTAATTTTTTTTTACAGCGCAATGAAGCCTGTCATTTGAATCGAGCGAGCTAAGCCGCCGTTCTGACAGGCTTTTGATTTGTCCTGATTTATTGACGGGTGAAATAAAAACATACGGAGGTTGCAATGGAAGAGGAAATGCTGAGCGTGGGAATTGACATAGGAACCACTACTACACAGGTGATATTCAGCAAGCTTACTCTGAGGAACCATTCAAACGGCTTCTCCGTGCCCGACGTAAGATTGTCGGATAAGGAAATAATCTATAAAAGCAGGATTCATTTTACACCTCTCAAATCCTTCGAAGTAATTGACGGAGAAAAGCTTAAAAAAATCATTTCAGACGAATACCGGAAAAGCGGGATAGCCCCCGGCATGATTGACACGGGAGCGGTGATAATAACCGGGGAAACCGCCAGAAAGGAAAACGCAAGGCTCATATCGGAGCAACTGGCAGGACTGGCCGGAGATTTTGTGGTTTGCACCGCAGGGCCGGATCTGGAGGCTGTTCTGGCAGGATGGGGAGCCGGGGCCGGAGATTTTTCCAAAAAGAATGCGGGAAGGGTCATAAATTTTGACATAGGCGGGGGAACCACCAATGGAGCGGTATTTTCCGACGGAGAGACGGAAGACTTTTTTGCCGCCGACATAGGGGGCAGATTGATAAAGATAGACCCCGGCGGAAGGGTCAGCTATATATCCGAAAGACTTATGCCCGTAATAAGAGGTTTGGGCATAGGGATAAAAACCGGCGAAAAGCCTGAATACAAGGATATGAAAAAGCTTGGAGACCGCCTGGCGGAAATGTTTCTGGAATTTATACGTGAAAAGGACATGGAAGAGGATACGAAGCAGCTCTTTATAGGGCATGATTTCAAAGGGGCGGAAGCACGGCATATTATGTTCTCGGGAGGTGTGGCCGAATTCATTTACAATGCTGAGGAGCCGGATTATGAAAAGTGCCTTGCGAGGTTTGGAGATATGGGGCCGCTTCTGGGAGCCTGCATAAAAGAACGGTTTTCCGGCTTTGGGACAAGGCTGGTAAAACCGGGTGAAACCATACGGGCTACTGTTGTAGGGGCCGGAAGCCACAGCACTGAAATCAGCGGAAGTACCATAACCTATTCGGAATGGGTGCTGCCCATGAAAAATATCCCTGTGATAAAGGTATTTGAGGGAGAAAATGAGGACCTGGACAGTCTGGCTCATAAAATATCCGAAAAAAGCGGGCTTTATGAAGGCCAGACTACTGCAATAGCATTAACCGGGAAAAAGAGCCCCGGTTACAGGGAGCTCAGGCTCATGGCGCAAAAGATCGCAGAAGGAGTGGGCCCCGGGGAAAATCCCATAGTCGTAATACTTCAGAATGATTTTGCAAAAGCTCTGGGGCAGACAATAAAGACCATTATAAAAAGTGACAGGCCGGTCATATGCCTTGACAGGATAAAAGCCGGAGCCGGGGACTTTATAGACATTGGAAAGCCTGTGGCAGGCGTTGTTCCGGTTATTATAAAAACATTAATATATAATAATTAATTTAAAAGTCAATTACTATCGGCTGAAAGGCGAAGGCTTTCAACCATAATTGACTTTGGTAAAAGGGGGAGAGCATTATGAGTAATGACTTGAGTAAAGCCTTATCTCCGGTTCAACTGTGGGGAATAATAGTGGGGATGGTTATTTCGGGAATGTATTTCGGCTGGAATTATGCGCTTCAGTCCACCAGTCCGGTGGGCTTCGGCATTGCCGTACTGGTTGTGACCCTGTTTTATACGACTTTTATGTTCAGCTATGCCGAGCTGGCCACGGCCATACCCCATGCGGGGGCGTCCTCTGAGTATGTCAAGAGGACCCTGGGCAGCTTCGGAGGATTTATTACAGGCTTTGCCTGCGTAATGGAGTTTCTTTTTGCGGTACCCGCCATAGCTCTTTCGATCGGAGCCTATATCAATTTTTTGGTACCGTCCATTCCGGTAGTGGCAATAGCTGTGGCCGCCTATGTCATATTCATAGTCATTAACATGCTGGGTGTGCAGACCGCAGCCATTGTTGAACTCGTTGTAACCATAGTGGCCATTGCCGGTGTCATACTGTTTACATTGAGCGGAGCGGGAAAAGTGAACTTCGGCAATATATTCACAAGTGAGCCGTTCTTTGGCGGCTTCGGCGGAATTTTTGCGGCAATACCTTTCGCCATATGGTTTTATCTTGGAGCTGAGGGCGGAGCCATGGCCGCGGAGGAATGCCGAAATCCGCAGAAGGATATCCCGAGAGGCTTTATCCTGGGAATAATCACACTGGTAATATTGGCATTCTGTACATTGATCGTAACGGTGGGCATAGGCGATGCCAGCAAAATCAACAGTGTGGATTCACCGCTTCCTTCGGCTCTGGCTCTGGCATTCGGAGAAGACAGCATACTTTCAAAGCTGCTGTCCTTTATAGGCCTGTTCGGATTGATAGCGAGCATGCACGGACTCATTATAGGCTATTCAAGGCAGACCTTTTCAATGTCAAGAGAGGGGTATTTCCCAAAATTCCTGTCCTATACCACGGCAAAAAACAAATCGCCCGTGTGGGCCATCATAGTCCCAAGTATAATAGGGCTTGTCTTCGTGCTTACCAGGGCTACCGCCACAATTATCGTATTATCCTGTATCGGCTCCATTGTGCTTTACATCATGAGCATGGTGTCCTTCTTCCTGCTCAGGAAAAAGGAGCCGGAGCTTTTAAGGCCGTATAAAATGAAGAATCCGGCGGTTCCGGTGATTGCGCTGGTCCTGTCGCTGGTATTCCTTGCGGCGGTGACCTATGCCAATTTATCAACGATGTTCAAGGTGGTCGTCACATTTGCGGCTGCGGCAGTGTTCTATTTCGCATACAGCAGAAGGAACATAGCCAATATTAGCGCAGCTGCGGGCAAAGGCGCCGCGGCTGAAAAGGAATTTGCGACTGAAAAGGAATAGTATTGGAATTTTGAGCGGAAGAGAGAGGGATGAGAGGGATTGATTCTTAAAACAAAGCTTTTTAACAGAGTATACCAGTTTAAAGACGTAAAGGATGTGCTGGCAAAGGCCAATGAGGAAAAGTCGGGCGACAGGCTGGCGGGGATAGCGGCCGAAAGCACTGAGGAAAGAGTGGCGGCAAAGGTGGTTTTATCCGAAATGACCCTGGAGGATCTGAGAAAAAATCCTGTAGTGCCCTACGAGGAGGACGAAATCACACGTATCATCCAGGACTCGGTCAACGAGACCATATATAACGAAATAAAAAATATATCCGTGGGGGAATTCCGCGAATACATACTGGCCTCGGACGGGGAAGAGATAAAGCGGGCCGGCAAAGGCCTTACTTCCGAAATGGTCTCCGCGGTCACAAAGCTGATGACCAACATGGACCTCATATATGCCGCAGGCAAGATCAATATAACCGCTCACTGCAACACCACCATAGGGAAAAGCGGGACCCTGGCGGCAAGGCTCCAGCCGAACCATCCCACAGACGATATTGCCGGAATAATGGCTTCGGTAAAGGAAGGCGTCAGCTATGGCACCGGAGACGCGGTAATAGGCCTTAACCCGGTGGACGACAGCGTGGACAATATCAGGAGGATACTGGAGGCCTTCAAGGATTTTATGAACAAGTGGAGGATTCCGACCCAGAACTGTGTGCTGGGACATATTACCACCCAGATGGAGGCGCTGAAAAAAGGGGCTCCCCTTGACCTGATGTTTCAGAGCATAGCGGGTTCCGAACTGTCAAACAGGGCATTCGGAATAACGGCGGATATGCTCGACGAAGGGTTTGAGCTCATGAAACGCCATTCCACTGCTGCAGGGCCCAATTACATGTATTTTGAGACGGGACAGGGCTCGGAGTTGTCCTCGGAGGGGCATAACGGCGCCGACCAGCTTACCATGGAGGCCAGGTGCTACGGTTTTGCAAAAAGATACAGCCCGTTTCTGGTGAATACCGTGGTGGGATTCATAGGGCCGGAGTATCTTTATGATGCCAGGCAGGTAATAAGGGCCGGGCTTGAGGACCATTTCATGGGCAAGCTCACGGGACTGCCCATGGGGGTAGACGTCTGCTATACAAACCATATGAAGGCCGACCAGAATGATATTGAAAACCTGATGGTCCTTCTGGCCCAGGCGGGCTGCAATTATTTTATGGGAGTGCCCGTGGCCGACGACGTAATGCTCATGTACCAGACCACCAGCTACCATGATGTGGCCGCCGTCAGAAGGATTTCAAACAAGCGCCCCGTATATGAATTTGAAAAGCGCCTTGAAGAGCTGGGGATATTTGAAAACGGAGGACTGACGGCCAGGGCCGGAGATCCCTCGGTTTTCACGGATTAGGGAGGTGAAATAAATGGATATTATAGATGATATTTCAGCGGTTGACCTGACCGAAAGGGTCACAATTGACAGCCCCGTGGACCGGGAAGAGTGCAGAAGGCTTAAAAAGACCACACTGGCCAGGATATGCGTGGGCAGGGCCGGCGACCGTTACAGGACTGAAACCATGCTCCGGCTGAGGGCCGATCACGCGGTGGCAATGGACGCCGTGTGGTCGTCTGTGGATGAAAAGGTGGTTGAAGACCTGGATTTTGTGAAAGTACAGACGTTGATAAAGGACAAGGAGGAATACCTGACAAGGCCGGACCTGGGAAGGCGGTTCAGCCCTGAGACCATAGAGTTTATCAAGGCAAACTGTGTCCGTAGCCCGGACGTTCAGATAATAGCCGTAGACGGCCTGAGTTCACCGGCCATCGAGGAAAATATCGCGGATATTTATCCGGTGCTGGTGGACGGCCTGACGGCAAAGGGCTATACCATAGGGTCGCCAATATTCGTCAGGTTCGGGAGGGTGGCCACCATGGACAGGATCAGCGAGGCGCTTAAGGCGAAGGTGACGGTGCTGCTTGTGGGGGAAAGGCCGGGACTGGCCACCGGCGAGAGCATGGGCTGCTATATGGCTTACGAGGCCAGCACAAAAAAGCCAGAATCCCAGAGGACAGTGGTCTCAAACATACACAGAAACGGCACGCCTCCCGTAGAAGCCGGGGCGCACATTGTTTCCCTGGTTGAAATCCTGATGGACAAGAAGCTCAGCGGAGTGGAGCTGAAATTGTGAGGATTCAGTAGTCAGAAATCAGGATTCAGAATGAAACCTTAAAAGCAGGATTCAGTGGTCAGGAAGCAGAAATCAGAATAAAGTCATAATACGGTATAATATATAATAAAGGCGTAGGATTATAAAATCTTGCGCTTTTATGTTTTTATTAAAATTTTTCAACGTTTTGACACCTTCAATCGTGTTATAGGGGAAAGGGGTGAGACAATTTGATAAACTCTTTGCCGCTCAATGGCAGGGATATTGCAGAAATTTACCATCGCCACGTAAATACGGTATATAAAGTCTGCTTCATGTTTATGAAAAATACCGCAGATACGGAAGACGCCGTACAGGCAACTTTTATTAAACTGATGGAATACAAAGGAACACTTAGAGATACCGAACACGAAAAAGCATGGCTTATTGTGACTGCTTCCAATCTTTGCAGGGATATTCTTCGGAAATGGTGGAGAAAAAACATAAACATCGATACGGTATCTGACTCAAAAAAAACCATGGCAGTATTTGAAAGAGATGAGATATTGGAATTGGTTTTAGCCTTGCCCGTAAAATATAAAATACCGGTATACCTTTATTATTACGAGGGATATAAAGCTGTTGAAATAGCGAAAATATTGGGCAAAAATGAGTCGACTATCCGTTCCTACCTGCATAGCGGAAGGAATTTTTTAAAGATTGATTTGGAGGTTTCAGAATGAAAATTGAAAATTTCAGAAATTCTATAGATTCGGTAAGCCCCACTGAGGCTCAAAAAGTGATAATGCTGAAAAACATACTGTTGAAAGAAAAACCCAGGGAAAACAGGCATACGCGCATGCGCGGACCATTGGCGATCACAGCGGCAATTTTACTGTGCATCATACTTTCGGTTACGGTTGCGGCAGCAACTGTTCCGGCAGTCTCAGAGTATTTTAAGGAAGTTTTCGGTATAAAAGCGGAATTGCTGACGGAAATGGGCGCCGGTATTGAAGTCTTGGACCAAACATCCACAAGTGGCATGATATCCATTTCTTTGGATTCTGTTATCAGGGATGAGAGAAATATTTTTGTATTGGTCACTGTGGAACGAAAAGATAATAAGCCTTTTGGGGAACATAGCGTTTTTGAGAATTATGATTTTAGAATGCTTGATACAAGGCAGATTTCCGGATGGGGCGCAAGCTATGGATTTATTGAAAGCAATAAAAATCCCTATGCGCGCACATGTTTAATAGCCGTAAACGCCAATGAAGTTATCAGGGGCAAAAAGTTTACTCTGGCCTTTTCCAACCTGAAGGAGAGAGATGCCAAAGATGCTTCCGTAGTTGTAATCGGCGGCTCGTGGAGTATAACCTTTAAGGCTGAGAATAGATATAACGCAAGGTCAATAAAAATTAACGACAGTGCTACGTCTATTGAAAGATTAATCGTATCTCCGGTCACTATATCATACTATACAAAGGAAGCTATGTCCTGGGACGGAAGGATATCCATAAAATATAAAGATAATTCCGCGGCGGCATTTACAAACGGGGAGGGGATTTCCGGGTATATGTCGGGAAATTATGAGAACGGTAAGCATTATGTAACCGTTTGTCTGAATGAACCCATAGATGTAAACGATATTGAAACCATCACTGTCAATGGATATGAGATGGGGTTGAATTAGCTGAATAAAATTAAAAACAGGGACTGTATGAAATGCGATTATGCGTGGTACTGCCGCACTAACCTACAGCCCCTGTTTTTATGATTCCTGCTATTCCGACAGCTTCTTCAGATATTCGTACCTGTTTTTAGCATGCTCTTCCGCCATGCCGAAAAGCTCTTCAGCCTGGTCGGGGAACTGCTTTGCCAGAGAAGAATATCTCACCTGGCTCATGAGGAATTCCTTGAAGCTGGATTTCGGTTCCTTCGAATCCAGAATGAACGGATTTTTTCCTTCCCTCTTAAGGTCGGGATTGTATCTGAACAGGTGCCAGTAGCCGGCGGCCACAGCATCTGCCGAGTTTGCTATGCTCCTTCCCATGCCGTCCTTGAGACCGTGGCTGATACATGGAGAATATGCAATGATTATTGAAGGACCTTTGTAGGCCTCGGCTTCAGTTATGGCCTTGAGCATCTGGAGCCTGTCTGCGCCTATACCGATCTGAGTGACATAGACATTGCCGTAGGACATCATCTGCGACGCCAGATCCTTCTTGGCAGCCCTCTTCCCGGAGGAAGCAAATTTTGCGATTGCGGAGGTCGGAGTGGATTTTGAAGCCTGACCGCCGGTATTTGAATATATTTCAGTATCAAAGACCAGGACATTCACGTCGTCGCCTGAAGCCAGTACGTGGTCAAGGCCGCCGTAACCGATATCATAAGCCCAGCCGTCTCCGCCAAGTATCCAGATGGAACGCTTCACAAGATAGTCCTGTTTTTCAAGCAGCTCCGCAATTAACTGAGTCTGTGTCTGATCCTTTGGAGAATAAGCCTTTATTGCCGATAGAAGCTCTTCGCTTGCAGCTTTTGAGGTTTCGCCGTCCTCCATGGTATCCAGCCAGTTTGAAAGTTTGGCTTTCAGAGCCTCATCAATACCGGAACCGATGAGTTGGCCGGCTATATCGGCAATGCGCTCTCTGATCTGGTTTACGCCCAGATACATACCGTAGCCGAATTCGGCATTGTCCTCGAAAAGTGAATTGGCCCAGGAAGGACCTGTTCCCTTGCTGTTAACGGTATATGAGCTGGTGGGATATGAGGCCCCCCATATGGAGGAACAGCCTGTGGCGTTGGCTATCATCATACGCTCTCCGTAAAGCTGTGTGATGAGCTTTATATACGGTGTTTCACCGCAGCCTGCGCAAGCTCCGGAAAATTCCATGTAAGGCTTTTTAAACTGGGTGTCCTTAATTGACTTGTTTCCGAAATTGTCGCCCTTATCTGAAATTTTGTTTGTGGCAAATTCATAGTTGGGGATTTGATCGTCAAGCTGTGTAGCCAGTTTTTTCATAACCAGGGCCTTTTCCTTGGCAGGACAAACATCGGCGCAGTTTCCACAGCCTGTGCAGTCCATGGTGCTTACCTGGATCCTGAACTTCCAGGGTTCCATCCCTTTTCCTATGGCCTGCTTTGTGACAAAGGTTTCGGGCGCGCCGGCAAGCTCTTCCTCTGTTGCCAGCACCGGCCTGATTACGGCATGGGGGCATACGAGAGAACAGATATTGCACTGAATACAGTTCGCGGGGATCCATTCGGGGACATTGACCGCAATTCCGCGTTTTTCGTATGCGGAGGTGCCGTTTGGCAGGGTGCCGTCCTCTATTTCCTTAAAGGCGCTGACGGGTAAATCGTCACCCTTCATGGCGTTCATGGGCCGCAGTATATTTTTGATAAACCCGGGCTCCTGTACAGCGTGACCGGATGTATCCTGAGCATTTTTCCAGCTTTCGGGCACAGTGATTTTCACAATGGATTCGATACCTTTATCGATGGCTTCCTGATTGATTTTGACCACATTTTCGCCTTTTTTGCCATAGCTCTTTACAACGCCTTCCTTCAGATATTTAATGGCTTCGTCAATTGGTATGATATTGGCCAGCTTGAAGAATGCGGCCTGCATAATCATATTGATCCTGTTTCCAAGGCCTATGGATTCTGCGATCCTGGTGGCGTTTACAGTGTAAAACTGGATATTGTCGTTGGCTATCTTCCTCTTTATTTCAGCGGGAAGGTGCTCCTCCAGCTCCTTTTCATCCCACAGGCAATTCAGCACGAAGGTACCGCCCTTTTTAATGCCCTTGAGCAGGTCGTACTGGTTCACATAGGACTGGTTGTGGCAGGCGATGTAGTCCGCGTCGTCAATAAGATAAGCGGATTTGATCAATTCATCTCCGAACCTCAGATGGGACATGGTCACGCCGCCGGATTTTTTGGAGTCATATGCAAAGTAGCCCTGGGCATATTTGTCGGTGTGATCCCCGATTATTTTTATGGCCTGTTTGTTGGCGCCAACCGTTCCGTCGGAGCCAAGACCCCAGAATTTACATTGTATTGTAGATTTAGGGGCGGCATTGACTCTGTCCTTTACGTCAAGCGAGGTATAGGTAACATCGTCCACAATGCCGATGGTGAATCTGTCCTTTGGGCTGGACTGTTTGAGATTGTCATACACACTCTTTATATCGGAAGGAGTGGTGTCCTTTGAAGCAAGTCCAAAACGTCCGCCAACGATCAGAGGAGCGTTTTCAACTCCGTAATAGGCAGCTTTTACATCCAGATAGAGAGGTTCGCCTATGGCGCCCGGCTCTTTGGTCCTGTCCAGGACAGCTATTTTCTTAACTGTTTTCGGGATGGAGGATAAAAGATGCTTTACAGAAAACGGCCTGTATAAGTGGACCTTTACAAGTCCGTATTTCTCTCCTGCGCTGTTCAGATAGTCGATGGTCTCCTCGATGACATCGGTTATGGAGCCCATGGCGATTATGATGTTTTCGGCATCAGGAGCACCGTAGTAGTCGAAAAGATTGTACTGTCTTCCTGTCAGGTTCCCGACCTTTTTCATGTAATCTTCGACAATGCCGACTATGTCGTCATAAAAAGGATTTGAAGCTTCCCGGGACTGGAAATACACATCGGGATTTTGTGCGGTTCCTCTGGTTACCGGATGGTTTGGAGACAGAGCCCTGTCCCTGAATTCCTTCAGCGCCTGATAGTCTATAAGGCTTGCCAGATCCTCGTACTCCAGGGCTTCAACCTTTTGAATCTCATGTGAAGTTCTGAAACCGTCAAAGAAATGGAGGAAGGGAAGCCTTCCCTTTATGGCGGCGAGATGTGCCACCGGCGCCAGATCCATTATTTCCTGGACCGAACCGGATGCCAGCATGACTACGCCTGTCTGCCTTGCAGCCATGACATCCTGGTGATCTCCGAATATGGAGAGTGCCTGTGTTGCGATAGCTCTGGCACTCACGTGGAATACCGCAGGCAATAATTCGCCGGATACCTTGTACATGTTGGGTATCATCAGCAGAAGTCCCTGTGAAGCTGTAAAAGTAGTTGTCAAAGCTCCGGCCTGGAGAGAACCGTGAAGCGTTCCCGCAGCTCCTGCTTCAGACTGCATTTCCACAACCCGCACCTTCTGGCCGAATATATTTTTCCTGCCTCTGGCAGCCCATTCGTCCACAGATTCTGCCATATTGGATGACGGAGTTATGGGATAAATAGCCGCCACATCTGTGTAGGCATACGAAACGTATGCCGCGGCAGTATTTCCGTCTACCGTCATTTTAATTTTCGACATAAAAAAACCACCCCCGTATTTTGGATTTAAAGTATTGATAAGTTAATTGTATTATAACTTACTTCCATTATCTACCCAATTTTTTGAGTCCGAAACACCCTCCGGTTTGGGAATGACGACGCCGGAATGTTTTTGCCGGGTATTCTCATTGGCCCAGGCGGCAGTTTCCTCGCTGTCGGTGGGCCTGAAAGCAGTCAGGCGTTTGTTGTCATGACCGTTTAGCTGAGCATCTTTTTTATTCATGATTTACCTCCGGATATATAATATAGTTAGAACAAATGCAGGTCATGATTTTAATTATTTGTTTTTTTTAATTATTTATTCCAGATATTAAAGGCTGTGATGCCGCCGGAGATTATTCCGCTTTTAATGATCAGATTTTGAGAATCGCGGAAGGAAATTCCGAAATGTTTGCCTTTTATGGTGCCTCCCTCTATTGTCACTTTGGGAGTGAATTCATTCCAGCCGTACAAAGCGCAGCAGCCTGTTACAGTTCCTCCGCACATGTTCAGGGAGCCTAAATCGTAAAAATGGATGCCCATGCCGGTGGGATAGGTGTTTTCAATAAGGCCCTTTTGAGTTTGGCTTGTATCAGTGAGGGTCAGTTCACCTTCGAGAAAGATGGTGCCGTCTTCATTGCGGCTGGTGATGGAATGACCTGCCAGATCAAGAATTATATTTTTTCCCTGTCCGATATTGAGGCTGGAATCATGTAAATAGACGTCCGAAAGCAATTTGATCAGGGTTTTTTCGGCAGGCTGGGCGGCGGCTATTGCATCCTTCAGGGTGATATATTTATCAATGCCTGTTATGGCCTGATAAATATTGCCATAATTGGATATTGCGGAGCCGGGACCGGTGGTTTTCAGTTTAAAAATTGAATTAACTTGAAGCTTTTTAATCTTTAAAAGTTTTCTCATTAGCAGTTTCGCCTCTTCTACGTATAAATACAAATCTAAACTATATATAACCTGAAATACAACTCACAGGAAATATTATACATTAGGCGGAAGGATATTAAAATAGACATTTATACTGATATTGCAAATTTTTTACAGGATTTAGTGCGGGATATGTGCACTGTGTGGGCTGAAAGCTGCTTGTGATACGGGTTTCCGGCTGTTGCACTCTTGACGGCAGCTTTACCAATTTATGAAGAAATAGTAAAATAATTTTGAATTTTAATCTTGGATTTTAAATTCGGATTTTGAATTTGGGGCCTGAATCTTAAATCTGACCGGATGGAAAGGAAGGACTCTGCCGGTTCGTATGGCAGCGAACAGCTGCCGCAGCTTTGTCATAATTGAACCGCAAGTATACCTTTCAACTGCCCGCGGCCGGAAGGCCAGGCCGGGGACATGCAATCCTCTCTGTGGAGTATAATATTTGTAAACTAATTCCTCTGATTGACATAATATGTACTATAAAATTATGTTAATCAGAGGAGGCAATTTATAGTGCAGAAATTTAATAATTGGCCAATTATAAATAAGATACAGCAGTCTATTCAAAAACCGAATCAGACTGCACCTGCGGCGGAGCAGAAGCCTGAACAGCAGGCCGGCAATGTGGCTCCTATGGAAGGGAAAAAGACAAAGAAGCCCATGGCGAATCCAAATCCGAACATGGTGTCACCCATGCAGCAGCAGAAGCCCATGGCGAACCCCAACCCGAATATGGTATCGCCAATGACGCAGCAGAAGCCCATAATGGCGAATCCCAATCCGAATATGGTATCGCCAATGCAGCAGCAAAAGCCCATAATGGCGAACCCAAATCCGAACATGGTATCACCCATGCAGCAGCATAAGCCCATGGCGAATCCCAACCCGAATATGGTGTC
>JAEWSZ010000197.1 GCA_023397905.1 Bacillota bacterium
CTCATATATGGTCGCCAGGGCGGTATATAAATAACCCGGATATCGCCTTCTTCCCGGGACCTCTTTTCTGGAAGCGGACACTTCCCTGAGCGCCTCGGCATAATTGGTGATATCGGTCATAATAACCAGCACATGCATATCCATTTCAAAAGCCAGATACTCCGCCGCTGTCAGCGCCATCCTGGGAGTGGCGATACGCTCAACGGCGGGATCATCCGCAAGATTTATAAACAGCACCGACTGGTTCAGGGCCCCTGTATTCTCCAGTTCCGTTTTAAAGAAGTCGGCTTCTTCAAAAGTTATTCCCATTGCAGCAAATACCACCGCAAATTTACTGTCGGTACCGGCTACCTTTGCCTGCCTGGCTATCTGCGCGGCCAATTGCGCATGGGGAAGTCCCGAGCCTGAGAAAATGGGCAGCTTCTGTCCTCTTACCAGCGTGTTCAATCCGTCAATGGCAGATATGCCGGTCTGGATGAATTCGGAGGGATAGTTTCTGGCGGCGGGGTTCATGGGAACTCCGTTTATATCCATCCGTCCTGTCGGGATGATCTCAGGCCCTCCATCCACGGGTTTTCCAAGACCATTGAAAATCCTTCCCAAAATATCCGGCGATACATTGAACTCCAATCCCCTGCCCATAAATCTGACCTTGCTCTGGGCGACATTGATTCCGGCAGAATTTTCAAACAGCTGGACCATGGCCGTAGTTCCGTCAATCTCAAGCACACGGCAGAAACGTACTTCGCCGCTTGGCAGCTCTATTTCACCCAGTTCGCCGTATTTTACTCCCTGTACCTGTTTGACCAGCATTAATGGCCCTGCAACCTCGGATATGGTTTTATATTCTCTGATCATATCAGGCGTCCTCCTTTAATTTTTTCTCAGAAAGAGCTTCCATCTGGGCATACAATTCTGCTTCGATCGCCTCAAATCTTGCCCCGGCATCCGATTCGCCTATGTATTTTGCCCTGCCTATTTTCTCCCTCACGGACAGCTTTAAAAGTTCCTCCAGCTTCACGCCGTCTTCCAATGCCGCGCAGCTTAAATCATAGAAGTTCATTATCATTTTCAGCATTTTATACTGTTTGCCCAGGGAGGTATAGGTATCTGTCTCATGAAAGGCATTCTGATGCAGGTAATCCTCCCTGATGGATTTTGCCGATTCAAGTATAAGCCGGTCACCCGGTGAAAGCGCATCGGCGCCGACCAGTTTTACAATTTCCTCCAGTTCAGTTTCCTTTTGCAGTATCCTCATGACGCTGGTTCTGAGCTTGCTCCAGTCTTCCGCAATTTTTATATTGTTCCAGCCATCCAGGCGCTCAAGATACAGGGAATAGCTGTTTATCCAGTTGATGGCCGGAAAATGTCGCCTGTAGGCCAGGCTGGAATCAAGGGCCCAGAAGACCTTTACGATCCTCAGAGTAGCCTGTGCAACCGGTTCTGAGATATCTCCTCCCGGAGGTGATACCGCGCCGATTACAGTCAGAGTACCATTTCTGACTCCGTTTCCCAGGTTTACTACCTTGCCTGCTCTTTCGTAGAACTGGGCCAGCCTGGACCCAAGATATGCCGGATATCCTTCTTCACCTGGCATCTCTTCCAGCCGTCCGCACATTTCCCTCAGAGCTTCGGCCCATCTGGAGGTGGAATCGGCCATAAGCGCCACATTGTAGCCCATATCCCTGAAATATTCCGCAATGGTTATCCCCGTGTAAATAGAAGCTTCCCTGGCGGCCACAGGCATATCGGAGGTATTCGCAACCAATACCGTCCTGCCCATCAGGGATTCTCCCGTACGCGGATCCTTCAGCGCCGGAAATTCCATCAGAACATCCGTCATCTCATTTCCCCGCTCTCCGCAGCCAACATAGACAACGATCTCGGCGTCGGCCCACTTTGCCAGCTGATGCTGCACCACGGTCTTTCCGCTGCCGAAAGGACCGGGAATGGCTGCCACTCCGCCTTTTACAATTGGGAAAAATGTATCGATGACCCGCTGCCCTGTTATCAAAGGCTCATCAGGCATCAGCTTTTCCCTGTAGGGCCTCCCCTTCCGCACGGGCCATTTCTGCAGCATGGTCACATCTATCAGGGTTCCGCGGTCATTGCGTATTTTTGCAACGGTATCCAGAATTGTAAACTGTCCGGCATAAATTTCTTCAATGATCCCCTCCACACCGTGCGGCACCATGATCCTGTGCTCCATCACCGGGTTTTCCCTGACTGTTCCTATAATATCTCCGCCCGATACTCTGACGCCTTCATCCGCGACAGGATGGAAATCCCAGATTTTCTCACGGTCCAATGCCGGTATATCAATACCCCGTATAATATGGTTTCCCACCATTTCACGCATATTCTCCAGAGGCCTCTGGATACCGTCAAACATCCTTCCGATCAGCCCCGGACCCAGTTCAACACTCAAAGGGCTCCCTGTGGAAATTACGGCCTCCCCCGGACCAAGCCCGCCCGTTTCCTCATATACCTGTATGGATGCCCTGTCACCGTGTACTTCTATGATCTCTCCGGTCAATTTATGTTCACTTACTCGGACCACATCAAACATATTTACATTTCTCATTCCCTCTGCAACAATGAGAGGTCCTGATACCTTGACAATCGTTCCCTGTGTCATAAAACCTCCTCATTCATTCATTATTAAACAGGATATCAGCTCCCACAGCCTTTTCCACACACTTCCGGAGTCTATCCATACCCATTCCCATGGATCCAGACACCCCCGGTATCGGCACTATTACAGGATACTTCACAGCATTGTAGCTTCCCAGCGCGTCCGATATTTCGGCGGCAAGCTTTTCAATTATAAAAATGACGGAATAATCTTCACCGGCCAGCCGCCGGATAAGCTCAACCGCCTCCCCGGCCGCTTCTGTGGGATATACTGAAACACCTATGGCCTTAAACCCCAATATACTGTTTTTATCGCCCATCACAGCAATTTTATGCATATACTTTTCTCAGCCTCTCCTTGATCCGGTCTCCCGGCAAACCAATTATTTTTCCTGTCAATATTGTTCTGACATCGCCGATCTCCGTTTCCTTTTCCAGAAAATATCCTGCCAGGGGCTCTATTCCATCTATTTCAGACTTACCCTTCCTGATGAATATGCTTTTAAATTCATATATACCCCTCTCGCCATAAAGCTCCGGTTTAAGTATATCGGCTTCTGCCAGCAACCTCCCGCAGATTTCTCCGGCCGGTGAATTCTTTGCTATTTCACCGGCAAATACCTTGACGGCTTTCTCCTTTGCCGGCCATACTTCCGGCGGAACGGTCCCTCCCGGGAGCAGTACATTTTCCAAAAAAGCCATATCGGTCTTAAAACGCTTTAGTCTCAAATATAATAATAAATTTATAACATCCACGGTTCCCGCCACATATTCCTGAAGAAAAACATGCCTGTAGCCATCAGCTTTTGCCCTCATCTGCCGGAAGCACGCCTTATCCAATATCAGATCCACCGTCTGCGGGTCTCCCGTATGATGAAAGTCCTCCATGGCCTCTTCCACGGCATGGCCCATTATGGACGGCATTTCACCGTATTTTCTGTCCCTGATCATTTCAACAAGTTGGGACACTGCAATGGAACCGCAATCATAGAGCAAGGCTTTTCCGCACTCCATCCCCATAAAATCGGCCTTCATCAGAACTTTTACATTGTGAAAATCCCGGGGAAGCAGGAAAATGTCAAAAACACCGGGATCAGCTGCCATTCCCCTTACCAGGCCCACCAGCTTTTTATATTCTTCAGAGTGCAGGCGTTGGGCCATATCCGCGCGCTCCCCGTCAGCTGCCTGGTCAGATTCCCCGTAATGCGCTTCTTTTAATATCTTAAATGCGGCTTCAGATGTTGCCGCGTAAATGAGACTGTTTACTATTTCATTATCCAACAGGCTTTTTTCAATGGCCCTGATCCTTGAAACCGCGAAAATATACTGTGAATCCTTAACCCGCGGCATGGTCTTCACCCCCAAGCTCCAACTGAGCGCATATGAGCTCCTCCAGTTCTTCCCGGTGGGAGCGCAGCAGGGCTTCCAGAGAATAATTGATTTCCACGTCGCCCTCCTGCAATATAAAGCCTCCTGCAATATCGGCTGTTTCCGTGCACAGCGACAATTCAGCTTTCAAGCCTTTACCCGCGGCGACGGCGGCCGCACGTTGGATTATTTCCTCTCCCAGGCGGTTTTTGTCCCTTTCAGACAGGACCACCCGGAACTTTCCGTCAGTTATGACACCTGAAAGCATATCCGATAAAAACCGGAAATATTGGTCTTCAGGCATATTTTTCAACCTTTCCATTACCTTGGCGAAGGTTTCGTCAATCAATTGCCGCTTGGTTCTCAGTGTTTCTTTCCTGACTTCCGTTTCATGAAGAGCCAGGCGTTTATTTGCCGCCGCCTCCGCGTCTCGGCCGGCCTTTTCCAGGATTTCCGTCCTTTTCCGGGC
>JAEWSZ010000207.1 GCA_023397905.1 Bacillota bacterium
TTTGTATACACCTCCACGACCTCGCTGCCCGAAAGGTATCTGGCCATATCGAAATCGTGTATGGTCATATCCAGGAATATGCCTCCTGACACCTTTACATATTCAATTGGCGGCGGAGCAGGATCTCTCGAGGTTATTTTTATGATATGAGGCTGGCCTATCTTCCCTTCGGCCACCAGATCATGCACTTTTTTAAAATTGTGGTCAAACCTTCTGTTAAAGCCTATCTGGAACTTGACACCGGCCTTTTTGACCGCATTCAGGGCGGAATGTATCCTGTCAAGATCATAATCAATGGGCTTTTCACAGAAAATATGCTTCCCCGCCGCAGCGGCCTCTATGGTGATCTGCGAATGGGTATCCGTAGAGGAACAGATCATAACGGCGTCTATCTCAGGATCGTTGAGAATTTCCCTGTAATCCCTGCAGACATTTTTTATGCCCAGACCGTGGGCCCAGTCCTCGATTTTGTCGGCATACAGATCCGAAATCGACTTCACTTCCACATAATTGATATTATATATAACATTTTCCGCATGAAGCTTGCCTATCCTGCCGGCGCCTATTATGCCGAGCTTGATCTTCTTATTCATAAAAATCCTCCATTAGATTATAGTCCTGTCCTCTCAAAAATGAAAGTCCTTGCCTTCATTGCATATTCAAGCGGATTCGCCTTTGCCGGATCCTGTTCCGCCTCCACAACAAACCAGCCCTCATATGAATTTTCAGCCAGAATTTTAAACAGGGGATCAAAATTGATAAATCCGTCGCCGGGAACGGTGAAAACGCCGTTTTTCACTGACTTTAAAAAGCTCCAGTTCTCTTTTTCCGCTCTTTCAAGCACATCTTTCCTTATGTCCTTCAGGTGCACATGTTTTATCCGTCGGGCATATTTTTTCAAAACGGCCTCTGCATCCACTCCCGAAAAAGTCAGGTGTCCCGTGTCAAACAGCAGGTACACCAGCCCGGGATCGGTCATATCCATCAGCCTGTCTATTTCCTCAAAGGTCTGGACACCGGTGCCCATGTGATGATGATAGGTGAGAACCATACCCTTTTCCCCGGCCAGCCTCCCCAGCTCGTTAAGGCCGTAGGCCAGCTTTTTCCACTCCTCGTCCGTAAAATACGGCTTTCCCCCGAATACCGGCACATCCGCCATTCCCTGAACGCTGCGGCCCTGTTCGGCGGCTCCTATAACTCTTGCGCCCACCTCGTACAGGAAATCCCTTTGCCTGATGAAGGCGTCCATAGTTTCCCCGAGAGACCCCGTGGTCAGAAATGAGCTGAACCATGCGTTGCAGATAGTCAGATTGCGCAGTCCCAGGGCTTTTTTCAAAGCCTGAGGGTCCTTGGGGTACTTATTGCCTACCTCGCTTCCAGTAAAACCCGCAAGTGCCATTTCGCTGACGCACTGTTCAAAGGTGTTTTCTCCCCCCAGCTCAGGCAGGTCGTCATTTGTCCACGCTATAGGCGCAATGCCCAGTTTTACCCTGTCCTTGTTAAACATATTTAATCCTCCTGATTAAAATCAATATCTTCTGGCTTTATCTATCTCTTTTTTTAATTTTTCCGTTGAATGCACTATGCTATCTTTAGCGGCAACCTCCGCATTGCCCACTCTCCACCAGGATTCATAGTCATGAGTCATGGTCTTTGGCAGCACCTTTATATCCAGAAGTGTGGATACGGTCTGCTTTTTGGAGTCCTCCAGCGCCGCTCTCAATTCCTCTTCATTGCGGACAGTGTACGCTTTGCAGCCATAGCTTTCCGCATTTTTGGCAAAGTCCACCGGCACCAGCTTTCCGTCAAGTTTTCCGGTTTTGGGATCTCTGAAACGGAATTCCGTCCCGAAGCTTCCCATTCCGTTGCCCATCTGGAGATTGTTTATGCAGCCAAAGGACATATTGTCGAAGAGCACCACATTTATTTTTTTGCCCTCCTGTATGGAGGTGGCAAGCTCCGAATGCAGCATCATATATGAGCCGTCGCCTACCATGCTGTACACTTCCCTGTCCGGCCTGGCAATTTTCACTCCCAGGGCTGCGTTGACCTCATAGCCCATGCAGGAATAACCGTATTCCATGTGATAGGTATGCGGTGCCTTTGCCCTCCAGAGCCTTTGCATGTCGCCGGGCAGGCTTCCCGAAGAGCCCACTACGATGGCATCTTTGTCCAGCAGTTCATCCAGTATTCCCAGCACTCTGGTCTGGGTAAGGTAAGAACCTGTCTGCTCTCCGAACTCCTCTACCACATGGTCTATATGGCCTGCTACTTCGGGTTTAAAACCCTTCCCCGAATATTTCAGATTGTACAGCCTTCCGGACTCTTCATCCCACAGTTTTTTCGCATGGGCTATTTCCGTTTTGTAGGAAGACCTGTAATGTATCTGTTCCAAAGCTTCGCTTAAAGCCTCCAGGCCTTCTTTGGCATCTGCCGCCACTCTGACTCCGTCCATCTTATATGCGTCGAATTCCGCCGCATTTATGTTGATGAATTCCACATCAGGGTTCTGGAACAGCCATTTCGAGGAGGTTGTAAAATCCGTATAGCGGGTGCCCACCCCTATGACCAGATCGGCCTCTTTGGCAATGATATTTGCGGCAAGGTTTCCCGTGGTGCCGATGCCTCCAAGGTTGAGTTCATGGTTCCACACAATGGCGCTTTTCCCCGCCTGGGTCTCTCCGAAGGGTATGTTGAATTTTTCGGCAAAGCTCCTGAAGGCTTCCTCCGCTTCCGAGTACCTCACTCCTCCTCCGCAGATCAGCAGGGGTTTCTTTTTAGTTTTCATGACCTTTACCGCATCTTTTATCATGTTTTGGGTAGCAGGCCTTCTTTCTATTCTGTGGACCCTTTTTTTGAAAAAGCTCACGGGATAATCATAGGCTTCGCCTTCAACATCCTGGGGAAGCGCTATGGTAACCGCCCCCGTGTCCGCGGGATCGGTCAGGACGCGCATGGCGTTTATCATTGAGGACATAAGCTGCTCGGGGCGGCTGATGCGGTCCCAGTACTTGCTGACGGCCTTGAAAGCGTTGTTTGTGGTTATATTCAGATCGTGGAAATGCTCAACCTGCTGAAGCACAGGGTCCGGCTGGCGGACCGCATAGGTGTCTCCAGGCAGGAACAGCACAGGTATCCTGTTGGCTGTGGCCGTACCTGCGGCGGTGACCATGTTGGCGGCTCCGGGGCCTATGGAAGAAGCGCAGGCGTAAATCTGTTTTCTGAGGCTCTGCTTGGCAAAGCCCATTGCCGCATGGGCCATCCCCTGCTCATTCCTCCCCTGGTGGACCAGCAGATCGCCGGGCGCTTCCTCCAGCGCCTGGCCCAGGCCCAGCACGATACCGTGGCCGAATATGGTAAATACTCCTTTGACAAACTTTTTTTCCTCGCCGTCAAATTCTATATACTGATTGTCAAGAAACTTCACCAGTGCCTGGGCCATAGTAAGTCTGATTGTTTCCATAATATTTTCCTCCTTCTATTGTGCAAAAAAAGCCTTTAAAATGCCTATAATGTTATGGAGCTGTCACCCTTGTCCGGCCAGAATACGCTGTTTTTATCGGTAACCCATAAGTGCTCGGGTTCAAAGGTAGGGGTTATATACGGATTCCCGTCCAGATGCCTTATCACCCACACATAATACATTGCGTATCCCGGCGCCGTCACCTGTGGATGGCTGGCGTCATTCAATATTTTAACCGTATCGTTCTTTCCGACTTTCACAACATCATCTCCCAACTGGGCAAACCCATACCCGTTCTTAGGATTGAATTTATAATAATAAATCTCCGGCTGCGGATGGTGATGGGGCGGATAGCTGGACCATTTTCCGGGAAAATTTATCACCTCGCCCACAACCAGATTTGACAGAGGAGAATTGGATTTGTCAAATACGGTCCTCACGATTCTGGTGGAAGCTTCCTTCATGGTTCCAGCACCGCGGTTCTCACTGGCGCATTCCTCCGGAGTATAGAGCTTTGAATCAAAAACCGTGTCATTTGTGGTTTTTGTCACGCATATTTCAGCTTCTCCGGTTTCCGAGACTATGGTCACCTTTACACCCTTTGGGACGTGCAGGCACCACGGCTCCTGGTCAAAATAGGACTTGCGCCCGGCTCTGACCCTGTTTCCCTGCCATTCAAAAGTAACGTCTCCGCTGATGAGCAGGTATGCGCGTTCCTTCTGTTCTTCATTGATTTCCGTCTTACCCTTCCCGAGCATCAGGATCCCGAAATCCATCATTGTGTTGTTCTCATTTTCATCAATGGCGGTAATGGGATTGTAACCCTGCTTGAAGGGAGCTTTCTGTCTTATTACCATTTTTTTACACCTTCTTTTATATTTTTCTTTTTATTACTTTCCGGATGCTTTTTATTATGTCTTCCGAGGTCATTTCAAATCTTTCCTTCAGATAGTCCACCGGCCCCACTTCTCCGAACAGGTCCTTAACTCCCACTCTTTCCAGCGGCACCGGAAGGTTTTCCGCCAGCACTTCCGAAACTGCCGACCCCAGCCCGTTAATTATGCTGTGGTTCTCAGCCGTCACTATGGCTCCGGTTTCCCTCGCGCATTTGATGACTAACTCCCGGTCAATGGGCTTTAGTGTGAATATATTTACAACTCTGACCGAAATGCCTTCGTTCCCGAGCTTTTCAGCCGCGTCCAGGGCTTCGTTCACCATTATCCCCGTGGCTATTACGGTCACATCCCGGCCTTCTTTGAGCTGAACACCTTTTCCTATTTCAAAGCTTGAACCCTTTTCGTAAACTTTCACCGCATTCTTTCTCAGAAGGCGGATGTAAAATACCCCGTACAGGTCCATGGTCTGCCGCACCAAATCTTCAAGCATGGCAGAATCCACGGGCTCCAGTATGGTGATCCCTGGAATGTTCCTCATGATGCCCATATCCTCAAAAGGCATGTGGGTGCCTCCGTTGAAGGCGGCGGTTATTCCCGGGTCGCTGCCAACTATTCTGACATTGAGCTTTGCATAGCCGCAGGAGAGAAATACCTGGTCAAAGCACCTTCTGCTGGCAAAGGGCGCAAAGCTGTGGGCAAAGGGGATCTTTCCCGTAGCCGACAATCCGGCGGCGACCCCAACCATATTTGCTTCCTGTATCCCGGCATTGATGAACCTGTCCGGAAACGCTTTTGCAAAGGGCGTCATCCCCATGGATTTTGAGAGGTCGGCGTCCAGTGCCACCAGGCGGCTGTCTCCGGCCGCTATTTCCATCAGTGTATTGCAGTAGGTATCACGCATTGCCAATTCATCTTCCACCCGTTGTTTCGCAATCACAGCCTTCATGATATCACCGCCTTTTCAAGCTCTTCTTCCAGGCAGGCCACTTCCCTGTCTATGTTCTCCTTCTTGACTATCATGTGGTGATTGTCAAGTATTCCTTCGGCAAAGCTGCAACCCTTCCCCTTGACGGTGTCCAGTATGATAACAGAAGGACCCCCGCCCATTTTCTTCGCCTTTTCAGCGGCGGTATATACCTGCGCCACATCAGCTCCGTCAACTTCCTGTACGCTCCAGCCAAAGCTCTCAAATTTTGCCCGGATGTCGCCCATGTCATTTATATCCCTTGTATAGCCGTCCAGTTGCTGCTTGTTGTTATCCACAAAGGCTATGAGATTGTCAAGCTTTCTGTGGGCCGCAAACATCAGGGCTTCCCATACCTGGCCCTCCTGGAGCTCACCGTCTCCAAGGATGAGATAGGTCCTGCTCTTTCTGCCGTCCATTTTATTTCCCAGCGCCACGCCTACCGCAGTGGAAGCCCCCTGTCCCAGGGAACCGGTGGTCATGTCTATCCCCGTAGTTTTATTCCTGTCGCAGTGGCTTGGCAGCTTTGTTCCAGGTTTGTTCAGCGTCATAAGCTCCTCCATGGGAAAATACCCCTTCAGAGCCAGTGCCGCATATACCGCAGGTCCGGCGTGGCCCTTTGAACATACGAGCCAGTCCCGGTCCTCCCACCGTGGATTTTGAGGGTCTATATCCATTATCCCTCCGTAAAGCACCGCAAGGGTTTCCACAACCGACATGGCTCCGCCCAGATGCCCGAAACCGAGATTGCCTATTTCTTTCAGGGTCTCTATCCGGATTTTCAGGGCAAAGCGCTCCATTTCATTGATTTTTCTCTCATCCAGCATCCGCATTACCTTCTCCATAAATCAGATTTTTTTGTCATAGGCCTTTTTCATAGCCGCAACCAGAGGGAGTGTCTTTCCCGACAAAAATCTCACCATGGCCCCTCCGGCCGTGCAGACATAGTTTATCCTGTCCGTGTCTATAAATCTCTGGGCGGCGCTTACGGTATCCCCTCCGCCTATCACCGAATATCCCTTTGCCTCCGCAATAGTGTCCCAGATGGCTTTCGTACCTTTTTCAAAAAGCCTGTTTTCATAAACTCCCGCAGGGCCGTTGACAAAAATGGTGCCTGCCTCGTTTATGACCTTTTTGTATGCTTCTATGGTCTTTCCCCCAATGTCCAGAAACATCTCTTCCACCGGAAGTTTTTCAATATCCGTCTCTTGTCTTTCACCGTTTTTTTCATAGGCCAGATCCACGGGCGCCAGGATTTTTCCCGGATAGTCCCTCAAATACTCCCTGGCCGGTTCAATAAACACATCCAACGATCTGGCTTTCAGAAATTCAGCATTCTTTCCTCCCAGGTCATAACCTGCGGCCATGAGCATTATATGGCCTGTGACGCCGCAGGTGAGTATTTTGTCGGCGGTGCCGTTCTTCAGCACCTGCTTCATCATGCCGAAGGCATCGGATATTTTGAGTCCTCCCAGAACAAAAATGGCAGGTCTGTCCGGACATTCCATGACCTTTGTCAGCGCATTGATCTCATCCATCAGAAGCTTTCCGCCGGCAGTGGGCAGTATCTCTTGGAAGGCAACCATTGACGGTGCGTTTCTGTGGGCGGCGGCAAATGCGTCATTGACATAATAGTCCATCAAGGGAGCCAGCCTGCGCACCAGAAAGGTATCCAGCATCTCGTGAGCCTCGAGCTTTACGGCGTTCTCAAAGGTGGACACCTCTTCTGTCAGGTATCTCAGATTTCCCAGCAGGACCGCCTCTCCCGGCTTCAGGTTCTTTACAGCCTCTATGGCAGCAGGTCCGGCGACATCGTCTATATATCCCACATGGATTCCGAGCCTTTCGGACAATTTTTCGGCGTGCTCCCCCATGGGGATCAGGTTCTGATAGTCCAGGGTGTCGCCCTGATGGGCTATTATGGCAAGCTTTGCCTTGCTGTCCAGAAGGTGTCTGATAGTTGGAATGCTCATATTTATTCTGTTTTCACTGATTATCTTTTTTGTGGCCATATCAATGGGTGAATTTATATCAACCCTCAGCAATACCGTTTTGCCGGTGTAGTCGAAATCGTCCATTGATCTGATGCCGCTCAGTTTTCCTATTTCCATTTTCCCAACCCCAAATATTTATTTGTCATGCCCACGGCCTCCAGCCTGTCTGTCTGCATTTCCATACAAGCTCTGACGGCATCCATGGACTCGGGAATGACCACCGATTCCTGGGGAATGTTTATGGCAAACATTATTTCATCTCCGGAATTGACTATAGCCTCTTCCCAAATGGCAATCTCATACATGTCGCCCCTGGGGTTTCCCAGATCTCTGGCATATCTGAACAGGGAAGCATTTCCCAGGAAGCCGTCCTCTATTCTCACAAGCCTGATCCTGGGGTGCTTGCTGAAAGCTTCAATTGCCTGCTGCTTTTCTATCTTCGTTTTGGTCTTAGCCACCACCGTAATGATATGCCCGTGAGTGACCGGAGTGTGCACCAGGATACCTGTTGCATTTATATGGGGCATTATCGTTTCCAGATCCACGGCCTGATGGCTGGGAGCTTTGTCTATCTGCAGAGCGTTTGTCAGTCCCCTGTGATAATCGCCGGGATCCGCTACGCGCCTGATGATGGTAATGGCAACTTTTTCAACGCCTACAACCCTGTCCAGGCAGTCCACCGCGCGGATAAGCCCCGTGGTATTGCAGGATGTGAGTTTCAGAAATTGCTTGCCCAGGCCTTTTTCATAATTTGCATAGCCATGGAAGAAAACATCAGCCACGCTGTTTTTCTCTCCGCCCTGGAAAATGGCCTTCTTCCCGTATCTTTCGTAAAGCTCCTTGTTTTTGGCGCCTACTCCGGCGCTGGTGGAATCCAGCATAACATCCACCTTCCTGACCAGATCCTCCAGAGTGCCCGACACCTTTATACCTATGTCTTCAAATAATTTATTGTTTTCAGGAACGCCGTTGTACAGCGCATAGGGCATCCCCTTCTCTTTCAAAGCCCTTATTGCCAGTGTGGGTGCAATATCCGCAACCCCCACCAATTCCATATCCTCCTGCAGCGCCACTCCGTCGGCAAGTCTCTGTCCGATAACCCCGTAGCCTGCAACTCCAACTTTAATCATAACCAATTCTCCTTCCTTCTCGCGGTAATTTTATAATGGTATAGTTTACTATAATTTTTGAAAGCGCTTCCAAATAGACAAAATAAATATTTTCTCCGATCCAAGATAATTCAAATGGTTAAATCCGGCGAAACTCACATAAATATTATATCAATTTAAACTTGATATATGAATTTTGCCATAAATATTTTTTCTGTCTCTGTCTGGATAAAATATAAAATGAATAACGCTTTCATAAACACTTGATATAAATATTCTATAAACTTCTTTACAATCCTTTAATCTGGAAGCACTTTCATCAACAAGTATGCAAGCTCTTCTGCCCCATGTGCTCAGGCTTATTTTATGTTTTTTACGGAATCTCTTACAATGAATTTAGTCGGCAATAATACTGTGTGATGTGTGGATTTTCTCTGGTCCCTGACTCTGCTGATAATGAGTTCGGCGGCGCTTCTGCCTATTTCATAGGTTGGCTGCTCCACCGTGGTCAGTGTAGGCCTCATGAGCGATGCAAGCCCAATATTGTCATAGCCCACAATGCTTATGTCATCCGGTATCCTGAGGCCCCTCATCTGAATGGCGTAATAGGCGCTGACCGCCAGCTGGTCGTTGTACGTGAAAATAGCCGTGACCTCCGGCATTTTGTCCAGAACCATGTTGGTCATGTGGTATCCGCAGTAGGGAGTGAAATCAGAGGACAATATATATTTTTTGTTGATCTCGATTCCATTATCCTTATGGGCCTTGAAATAGCCCTTCATTCTGTTGCTGATGTTGGAGTTTTCAAAATTATATACCAGAAACGCTATGTTTTTATGCCCTTGCTTTATGAGGTAATCCACGGCCCTGTAGGCTCCGGTCTCATCCGAAGTATTGACGCAGTCGGTTTCCTTCAAAGCCGACTGGACCGTCACAACAGGAATGATATTCTTGATTTTTCCGATTATGGATTCTTCCTCGGTGCAGGTGTTGAACACGATCAGCCCGTCCACCCTTTTCTCGATCATCTGGGATATATATTGATTTTCCTTTTCCACGGTATACCTGGAATTGCTGAGAAATACCGTAAAGCCCTGGCTGTTCAAATATTCCTC
This sequence comes from Bacillota bacterium, assembly GCA_023397905.1. GTDB lineage: Bacteria > Bacillota > Clostridia > Acetivibrionales > DSM-1351 > Ruminiclostridium. The sequence continues at coordinate 9,542 of JAEWSZ010000207.1, forward strand.
GATGCTTTCGATGACCTCTGTAAAAAACGGATTTGTAATATCGCTCACCACTACGCCTATGGTGTTGCTGGTCTTGTTGACCAGGCTCCTGGCCAGTGCGTTGGGAATGTAGTTCAATTCCTCCATGGCTTTTTCGACTTTTCTCTTTGTCTTTTTACTGACCGACGGATTTCCGTTGAACACTCTTGAAACAGTGCTTATGGAAACATTCGCTTTTTCTGCAATATCGTATATTGTCGCTTTCCGAGATGCATTATCCGTGCCAATCCCCCCTTTTCAGGGGGGGTTGCAAAATAACAGTTCAATACATGTGAAATTCCAATTATAACCGGTCCTCCCATATTAACCTGTAGCCAATGTGAAGCACACGGTACACCGTGTATCAATAACTTCGCTTAGTGTAGTATTTGAATTATCTGTAATGGCTCAGCTTTGGCATTTTAACTGTCGCTCACATTCACCGTCCGTGGCTTCATAGTTCGCTAAAACAGACCTCCTGTCTGTTTTACAGCTAAAATACCACTTCTTCGCCAACAGCTAAAATCAAATCCTACAATGCGCGCATTTATTGATGCACGCCATACCTTTTCCGTGCTTCCCATTGAATAAATTGTACCTGCGGACCAGTAAGCTAATTTTTCACATATCATTGAACATATTTATTTTGCAACACCCCCAATTTTTTTATTTAATAATACGCTTTCATATATTGACGTACCCGGTATACGGATGTTCCATATCCTGGCATGAATATCCGGCAAAATGTTATATCCTTTAACATTACCGGCATATGGACATGCGTCAGGCTTCAGGCTTTATGATATATGTCTTGCCCTTTACGGTGTCAAAGCCTGTGGCCGGACATATGTAATTGCCGGCCTGCTGGTGCCTGTCCTCTTCAAAAACCTTCAGGGAACCGTCCGTTCTGATCTTGCATAAGTTTCCCGATAAAGATTTGATCCTGGCGTATACTATCTCGCCATTTTCCCATTTTATATCCACTTCAAAGCCGCCTCTTGCCTTCAGGCCCTTTACCCGGCCGTCCTTCCACGCTTCCGGCAAGGCCGGCAGCAGCACTATCTCTCCCGTATGGCTCTGCAAGAGCATTTCTGCGATTCCCGCGGTTGCTCCGAAGTTGCCGTCTATCTGGAACAGTTTTGGAGGATGTACGTCAAACAGGTTTTTAAAGGTGGCTTCCTTCAACTGCTTTTTAAGGAAAGAGTACGCCCTGTTCCCTTCCTCCAGTCTCGCAAAGCAGCTTATTATCCAAGCGCAGCTCCAGCCGGTGCCGCCGCCGCCGTTTTCAATCCTTCTTTCTATGGACTTCCTGCTCGCCCCCAGATAGCTGCCGCTTTCCTGCAAAAATATCCTATTGCCCGGATAGAGTCCGTACATATGGGATATATGCCTGTGGCCCAGCTCATTTTCATCAAAATCCTCCGACCACTCCTGAAGCTGTCCGAATTTACCGATTTTATAGGGCAGCAGCTTGTTTCTGGCATTTTTCAGTTTGTTCCCGAATTCCTCGTCAAAGCCCAGGATGGCTCCGGCTTCAATGCAGTTTGAAAACAGCTCCCATATAATGCACATATCCATTGTAGTGCCCGCGCTCACCGCCGAACGTTCTCCCTTATGGCTGAAATTGTTCTCCGGAGACGTGGACAGCGGGGTGACCAGGTACCCGTCCTCATTTTCCTCAAGCCAATCCAGGTAAAACAGCGCGGAACCCTTCATAATCGGATATGCTCTGGTCTTCAGGAAATCTATGTCCTGGTTGAACAAATAGTGTTCCCATAAATGGCTGCACATCCAGCCTCCTGCCATAGGCCAGAATGCCCACTGCGGGTCGCCCTTTACAGGAGCGCTGTTTCTCCATATGTCCACATTGTGGTTCACCACCCAGCCGTCCAGGCCGAAATGCACCTTTGCCGTGATATTTCCGGTGGTCTGCAGTTCCTCCAGCATATGGAAAAGAGGTTCATGGCATTCGGCCAGATTGCAGGTTTCCGCGAGCCAGTAGTTCATCTGCGTATTTATATTTGTGGTCCAGTTGCTGCTCCAGGCAGGCCTGAGTTCATAATTCCAGATGCCCTGGAGATTCGCAGGCTGGGAACCTTTTCTCGAGCTGGCTATAAGCAGGTATCTGTTATATTGAAAATACAGGCTGATAAGTCCCGGATCTTCCTCTCCCTTTACCAGGGACTCAAGCCTTGCATCTGTCGGCAGCCGGCTTTTTTCCTCCCGGGAATTTCCAAGTTCTATTTCGACCCGCTTATAGAGCTTGCCATGATCCTTCACATGGGCCTTGAGCAATTGCTCATAAGGCTTGCGGGAAGCTTTTTTAATGGCGCTCCGGCATTTCTTTGCAGACTTTTCGGGGCTGGTTTCAGGAAACTTCTCAAAGCCTCTGAAGCCGGTTGCCGCAGCCAGAATTATAGTTGCCGAGCTGGCCCCCTCCACCTTGAGCTTTCCCTGCTGCATTTTTGTGCCGCCGTCCTCCAGCAGCACCTGGGCCTGTACTTCAAAAGCCATTCCGCAGCCGGTTTTAAAATAGACTACAGGCTGCCTGCTGCTTTCCACATAATTTGGCTCCACGTGGTCCGGGCTGTTTCCGGACATTGCAATACAGCCTTCATTTGACTGGTATACCGAATGCTTTAAAAGGCTGTCGAAATACACCGAAAAATTCAAGCTCTTTTTTTTGTTGCAGGACAGCCTGATAACCATAACGTCGTCTACGGCGCTTATAAAAATCTCTCTGTCGTAGCGTATATCATTTTCCACATAAGAGACTTTTCCCGTGGCCGTTTCTAAATCCAATTCCCTTCTGTAAGCCGATATGTCTCCCTTTTGCTCAAATTCCAGATACAGGTCGCCCATGGGCTCATATGACTCGTTCCAGTAGCCCAGCATTTCCTGCTGCACCAGCTTATGCGCCTCGGAGTATTTTTTCTCTCTCACCAGCCGTTTCGCCTCTTCAAGATAATCGATAGCGGCGTAGTTGTTTTTGTCTCTGGGGAATCCAGACCATAGCGTATCTTCATTCAAGGAAATACACTCTTTGTGAACGCCGCCGAAAACCATACCTCCAAGGCGGCCGTTTCCAAGCGGAAGCGCTTCCAGCCAGTCCGAAGACGGCTGCAAATAAAATAACTTATTCTCCATTAACACTCCTCCTAAAATAAAAAAAAATGAACAACGCTTTCATTTTATTATATCGTTATTGTAAATATACTTTCAATACAATTTAGAAAAATTAAGATTTTTTTCCATATATTTTCTTTCGTGTGTAAATGAGCAAAATATAACACAGGTTGCAAAGCCGCTTTCACCAAAAATCTTATACCAAAGTCAATTACGGTTGAAAGCCTTCTCCTTCCAGGCTAATACTGCTTTTAAGCGGGCTTTCAGCCGATAGTAAGACTTTTTAAATACAGTCATGACCGACATATAACGTGGGGTATCCGTTGCACACAAAAATCCGCACCGGGGACAAAGCCTCTGTGCGGATTTTTGTGTATCTGTCTGGGTTTATACTTATTTACCTCGCTTAAGTAATGATATTTTAAAACCGTTCTATCCCCTCTGCGGTAACTCTTGCGTATATTAAAGGAACCTTTTGAGGTTCGCTTGAACCAATTGTAACCGCCTTTTTTATTATATCTTCGGCAGCCTTTACCATACTTTCTCTGGAAGTATGTAAAACTGCAAGCGTCTGACCTTTCTGCACCGGTTCTCCGGTTTTTGCTTTTAAAATAATACCCGCCCTGTAATCGATAACATCCGCCTTGCTCTCCCTGCCCGCTCCCAGCATAGTAGAAGCAATTCCATAATGTTCGGTATCGATAGCCGTAATCCAGCCGTCTTTGTCCGACTTAACTTCATAAGTTATGGGGGCCGTATCCAAAAGTCCTGTATCGTCAATTACAGCTCCATCGCCTCCTTGGGCTATGACCATCTCCCTGAATTTTTCCAATGCCCGTCCGCTGTCCAGAGCCTTTATTGCAAGTTCCATGCATTCTTCCATACTTCCTTTTTTTGCAAGATATAGCATGTTGGCCGAAAGTCGCAGGCAAATTTCCCTGAGGTCGTCAGGCCCGCAGCCCTTCAATGTATGAACTGCTTCTATTACCTCCAGCGCATTTCCTATTGCACTTCCAAGAGGCCTGTTCATATCGGTAATCAAAGCAGCTGTTCTTCTGCCGGTATGCTCGCCGATGGATACCATAGCCGCTGCCAGTTCTATGGCTGAGTCAACTGTTTTCATGAATGCACCGCTGCCTGTTTTAACATCCAACAAAACAGCATCGGCTCCCGAAGCAATTTTTTTGCTCATAATGCTGGCGGCAATCAAAGAAACGTTGTCCACTGTCGCGGTAACATCTCTCAATGCATACAGCTTCTTATCTGCCGGAGCAAGATTGGCTGTCTGTCCTATAACTGCCAGTCCGGTATCTTTTACGATTTCAAAAAATTTTTCAGCCGGTATGGAAGTCTGTAAATTGGGTATAGACTCCAATTTATCCAGTGTACCGCCGGTATGGCCTAACCCCCGTCCTGACATTTTGGCAAAAGGAACGCCGCAAGCGGCGACTATCGGACCTACTATCATTGTTGTTTTATCTCCCACGCCACCCGTACTATGCTTATCAACCTTAATTCCAGGTATTGACGATAAGTCTGCCGTATGGCCGGAATGTGCCATATATTGGGTTAGTATGGAGGTTTCATGGCTGTTCATCCCTTTAAAGTATATTGCCATCATTAATGCGGCTGCCTGGTAGTCCGGGATGTCGCCCCGGGTATACCCTTCAATGAAAAATTTTATTTCCTCCTCCGTCAACGCTCCGCCATTTCTTTTATTCATTATCACATCGTACATTCTCATATGCGGTCATCCCTTCTCCTGACAGGCTTTCATTCATCTTCTGAAAATCCACATTACTTAATAGTTCCCTGTTTCCTGGTGTTTCAGAACTTTTATAATTGAACTGGTTCCCAGCCGGGAAGCGCCCAACTCAATAAAATCTTCAGCATTCTTTAAGGATTTGATTCCACCTGCCGCCTTTATGCGTACATTTTTTCCTATATTCTCATTGAACAGCTTTATATCCTCTCTCGTTGCTCCTCCGGACGAAAAGCCTGTGGAAGTTTTTATAAAATCCGCTTCTGCGTTTGTAACTGCCCTGCACATGGCGATCTTTTCCTTCTCAGTCAATAAACAGGTTTCAACAATAACTTTCAGAATCTTATCTCCCGCGGCTGCCTTCAACTTTTTTATCTCCTCCTCAACCGCCTGTGTATCCCCGGACTTTAAAAGTCCCAGATTGATTACCATATCAATCTCATCCGCACCATCCATGATGGCATTCCTCAGCTCCGCTACCTTTGTCCCGGTAGTATTATAACCGTTTGGGAAGCCAATTACAGTGCATATTGCCAGTTTGTTACCCACATATTGTCTGGCCCGGACAACATAAGACGGCGGAATGCATACCGTTGCAACTCCATATTTTATTCCTTCATCGCAGAGATTTTTAATGTCCTGCCATGTTGCGGTTGTATCAAGCAAAGTGTGATCTATTGCAGCTAAAATTTTAACAATATCCATAACTAAAACGCTCCTAAAACCTATAGTATTTAAAAATTTAACTGCCTGATGCTGAAGTCAGCACAGGCAGTTAAATTGCTCAATGCAATAACTTATTACTTTGTTTGAAGCCAGGCATCAAATTGCTGCTGTTTTTCGGAAATGATTTTGTCAATACCGGCAGATTTCAATGCCGCAACATATTTGGGAAGCTGTGTAGTATAGTCGACACAACCATTGCTTATTGCTGAGTTATACTGATTCCTGACATTACTGCATGATGCCAATTCATTCTTGACAGAAGAACTGTCAAATAAGAAGCCGCAGGCCCCGGAAATTTTTGCCGATTTATTGAAGGCATCCAACTGGGTATAAAGATCAGGACTGTCGCCATTCCATATATATGTAGATAACTGGTTTCCAAATTCCCAACCCATATTCATATTGTAGCCGCTTGTTGTAGCAGTCACGCCTGAAGGATAGTCAATTATACCTTTCGTATCAGTTTGAACATAATGCGTACCCTCAATGCCCCAACTCAAAAGATTGTTAATTTCCGGGCTTGTATAAGTGAGATTAAGGAACTTCATTGTTGCAACCTGATCTTTGCAGTTAATAGGAATAGACCAGACCACACTATCCACCCTTGAGGATGTGCTAAGCGCCTGCTGGAGCTGTACACATACTATATCCATACCGGCCGACCTTTTTGATTGAGCTTCAAATCCCGGTTTGAAGCTTGACAAGAATGAAAACAATTTTCCGCTTTTCATTATGGTAACGGCATAGTCCTGGTTTGTTGCAATGGATTTTAACGTGTATCCCTTAACATACCAATCTCTAAAGAGTTTTACATAATCTATATATTCCTGCTGTTCAAAGAGATTAACGATTTTATTATCGGTAGAGCTGTTCATTAAAACACCAAAATTATCGCCTAAATCATCATAGAAACCGACAGCACTTTCAACCATTCCATTTGAATTACCTCCGGCTTCATTCATAGTCATAACCATATCCGGTTCACCGGCAGACACTTTTTCATAAATTGGGGTTAAATCTTCATAAGTCTTTATAGTACTTGTATCAATATTATATTTTTCAAGCAAGTCCTTTCTGAAGGTCACGGCATAGCCGGCAGCCATATCCCGTAAATTGGGAACCCCATATAATTTGCCATTAATTCTAACGCTATTTACATATGTTTGTCCAAGGACTTCAGTAATCCCGGTTCCATAGTTTTTAAGCAAATCATCAATTGCAACCAACTGGCCTTTTGCCACATCGGTGGTCAGCTCGCCATCCCATGAAAAAACAGGTCTTAGATCCAATTTTTCACCACTGGCAAGCATCAATGTCATTTGCTGCAACCATGAACCTATACTTATACAAAGTGGGTCAACCTTAACATTGGCTTTTTTCACCTCTGGCAAAGCGTTAATAGCATCTGCTACCAGATTCATATCTTTCGGAACCGTCTGAGCCATGATCGCCATTTTTATTGTGTACGGTTCCCCAGATACTGTATTACTGCCGCTTTCTGAAGCAGTTGACGAGGTACTGCTGTTTCCCGCCGATCCACACGCTGTTAATACAAGCAGCAGAACTAATACGAGTGAAACAATAACTACTGATAACCTTTTCATTTACTTACCTCCCTGTTTTTATTAATAATTTCTGGTCTATGTTATAAAGTGTGTTTAACACACCTTTAACAAACACTTTTTTGACTGCTATTTTCTTATTATTCCTTTACAGCCCCCATAACGATACCTTTTACAAAATACTTCTGGAAAAACGGGTAAGCAAACAGAATAGGTACCAAACCTATTACGGCAATTGCCATACGTACTGTTTCACCTGGAATTTTAGAGGTATCAATATGGCTTGATGCGGTACTGTTCTGAAGCAAAAATTGTATGCTCAACAGTATCTGGTTCAATACGTTCTGCAGACTGAACAGGTTTGTATCAGTCAAGTAAATAAGACCATTGTACCAATCGTTCCAATAACCCACGCCAACGAATAATCCCAGAGTTGCCATTATGGGCAGCGAAAGCGGAAGGATTATTTTTATGTATATGGTAAACTCGCCTGCCCCGTCAATATTGGCGGATTCAATAATGGCCGTGGGAATATCCGTTATGAAAAAGGTCCTGGCCAGCAAGACATTAAATCCGTTCATTAGCAGCCAGGGGATAATCAATGCAAGTATGCTGTTTTTTATCCCCAAAATCTGTGCATATAATATATAAGTTGGAACAAGTCCCCCGTTAAACAGCATTGTAAAGAAGACGAAAAACGTTAAATATTTATTACCTGGCAAATCCTTTCTGGAAAGGGTATATGCAAGCATAGTTGTCATAAACAGACTAATAGTAGTTCCGACAACGGTAATAAAAATGGTAATAAAATATGCGTGAAAAATATACCCTGCCTGATTCATTAAATATGCATAAGCATCAATACTGAATTTCTCAGGTATAAATGAATATCCATGTCTGATAACATACAGGTTATCAGAGAAAGAAGAACTAATGAGAAGCACCAGGGGTACTATGCATATAATCGAAAAGATCATCATAAAAATATTCAATATAATTTGATGTTTTAAATTTTTCGAATTCATTGATTTACTATCCTTCCTGTTATTTTAAATTTAACTTACAGAATTGCGTTTTGGGGACTTATTTTTCTAATAATCAAATTGGATAGCATTACTAGTACAAAACCTACAAGTGACTGGTATAATCCTGCGGCAGAGGACATTCCTATATCGCCTATTTTAAGCAGAGCCCTATACACATAAGTATCTATTACATTCGTTGTTTCAAAAAGCGCTCCTGAGTTCATGGGAACCTGATAGAACAGTCCGAAGTCCGAGTAGAATATTCTCCCTATGCTGAGAAGTACCATTAAAATAACTACAGGCTTAATGGACGGCAGAGTTATTTTGGTGATTTGCTGCCATTTTGTCGCTCCATCCAGATTGGCGGACTCATAATAATCTTTGCTGATTCCTACAATAGTTGCAAGATAAATAACACAGTAAAATCCCACGCTTTTCCAGAGATTTACAACAAGCAATATTATCGGCCAATACCGAGGCTCAGAATACCATGATATATCTTGTATACCAAGTACCGGTAATATGCTCTTATTCACAAAGCCGGTATCCGGGCTCAATCCTGCATAGACCAGGTATCCTACAATTACCATAGAAACCATATAAGGCAATAAAATAACCGTCTGATGTATACGGGAAAAAACTTTGCTTTTAATTTCATTCAGAAGTATTGCGATCGCAATGGCAGCTATAGTATTGATGATAATGAAGCCAATATTGTACAATAAAGTATTTCGTGTTATTACAAATGCATCCCTTGTTGCAAACAAATATTTGAAGTTGCTTAACCCAACCCAGGGACTTTTAAAGATACCGACAGAGTAATTCACATTTTTAAAGGCAATAAATACTCCCAGCATTGGCAGGTAATTATTAATTAAAAGATACAGAATACCCGGAAGTGCCATGGCATAAAGTGGCAGAAAACGCTTTATGCTTTTCTTCTTATTAATCTTAGTCAGTTGTATCATGCAAACCCTTCCCTCATGTGTTTTGAGAAGATTATATATTATGACCCGGTACCCGCACTACTCTGATTCCAACTTTTCATAAACGTTTTTTCGACCTGTGGAGTTTTATTGGACTATTATCTTTAAAGAAGTCGAAAAAGTGTTAGTCATTGGTTTATATTTGAGTATCGCAGTTTTTTTTATTAATATAAAATTTCTAATGTATTAAGATAAAATTTTAATTTATAAATGTAGGAGGCGTTATAATGGTAAATGGTAAATTCCAGATCGGAATAATCGGCTGTGGCGGTATCGCAAACCAAAAGCATTTTCCGGCACTTACAAGCCTTAAAAATTATTGTGATTTAGTCGCTTTTTGCGACATAATTCCTGAGCGTGCGGAAAAAGCCGCCAGGGAATTCGGTATTCCTGATGCCAAAGTCACAACTGACTACCGTGAGCTGCTGAGAGACGGAACTATTGATGAAGTACATGTGCTGACCCCTAATAAATCCCATTCAGAAATTACCGTAGCAGCATTGGAAGCCGGCAAACATGTAATGTGTGAAAAACCCATGGCTATAAATTCTATTGAAGCAAAGAAAATGCTCGATGCCGCGAAGCGCAGCGGAAAAAAACTTACAATTGGCTATCAGAACCGCTTTCGCAGGGACAGCCAGTATCTTCACAGCATCTGTAAAAAAGGCGAGCTCGGTGAAATATATATGGCAAAAGCTCATGCCATACGCCGGAAAGGAGTACCTACCTGGGGTGTATTCATGGATAAGGATAAACAGGGAGGCGGCCCTTTAATTGACATTGGTACCCATGCTCTTGACCTCACACTTTGGTGCATGAATAATTATAAGCCAAAACAGGTGCTGGGAAGCACGTATCAGAAGCTGAGGGACCAGGTTGACGGAAATCTGTTCGGACCATGGAAACCTGAGGAGTATATGGTTGAAGATTCAGCATTTGGTTTTATTAAAATGGAAAACGGAGCCTCCATATTCCTTGAAGCGTCCTGGATTCTCAATACTGCCGAGTCAAAGGAAGCAAAGACTACTCTTCACGGTACGCTTGCAGGTGCGGAAATGTTTGGGAACTCCTACCTTGGCACCGGCAATGCAGGTATCCGGGTAAGTACAGCAAAGGACGGTGAACTGATTGATACTGAAACCATCCCGGGTGGCGCAGTGGCATATTTTGACGGAGTAGCTTTAAATGATGCCAGCATTGAAGCAAAACAATGGTTTGAGGCGATTCTCTATGACAGAGAGCCGGTTGTGCTGCCTGAGCAGGCCTTTGTGGTGACCCAGATACTGGAGGCCATTTACGAATCCTCAAGAACAGGAAAAATTATTGAGTTTTAATGATCTATCAAAATTTTTATAAGGAGGAGTTATAATGAAAGTTGGCGTACAACTTTATTCGGTCAGGAATTCTATGGCAATAAGCCCGTTAGCTACCATTGAAAAGGTAATAAAGACAGGATATAAATATATTGAGTTGGCAAATCACAACGCTGAAAACGATCCAGGGTGCGGCTTCCCGGTAGATGCAGCCGAACTGAGGCTGCTGCTCAATACCTATGGAGCAAAAGTAGTTAATTCACATCTTTCACCTATTAACGAAAAAGTAGCAGCGCAGGCAATCAAAAATATTATAAGGTTCCATAAGGAAATAGGTAACAACAGTCTGACTGTTGCAATGGACTTTTTCTTCAGCAAAGACGATATTATGAAAAAATGTGAATTGTATAATAAAATCGGAAAAACCTGCAAAGAAGAAGGCATAGATTTTCTTTATCACAATCATTTTCATGAATTCCAAAAGTTTGACGGCAAAACGATTCTTGATTCTATTGCTGAAAATACTAATCCGGAATATGTTAAATTTGAAATTGATACCTACTGGACAATGCGCGGAGGGCAAAATCCTGTGGATGTAATTAAAAAATTCGGAAACAGGATAAAGTTAATTCACCAGAAGGATTTCCCAAAAGACTCCGGTGAAACAGTTGATTTGCTTTCAAAAACAGACCCACAAAGCAAAATAGACATGGATGTATTCGTGGAACTGGTGAATCCCTCCAGCTTCACAGAGATCGGAACGGGAATAATGGATATCCAGTCAATTATCACTGCTGCCAATGAAAGTAAAATAGAATATATTATTCTTGAACAGGATCATTCAAGGAACATGGAATTTCAAAGCCTGCAAATCAGTATGGACAGTTTTAAGAAATATTCGGGAATAGCATTTGAATAAAGCCTGACAAAGGCTATCTTTAGAATTGGAATTAGCTAGAAATACAGTGTATATTTAGCTAATTCCAATTATTAGCTTTGACTAATAATATCTGCTATGCTATGCTTAAAACATTTAATTTCCCTAAAATAAATAAATGAAAAGAGAGAATACCGGCATGAGAAAACAAAGGTTTAGCTTGCCATACAACTCTATCCGTTTTAAAATTTTTGTTCCTATCCTTTTAGCTATGTTTCCCTTGTTTTTTTCTGTTTTTTATTACAATTTTTATGTAAATAAGGTTCTGCATAATCAGGTTGCGGAATCAAATAAAAACCTTCTGGCTATTTCCATGAATCATCTGGATAATAAGCTTCAGATAGTCCAGACTTATTTGAGCGATACCGCCTCGTTAAATACGGACGTCATTTCACTTCAAAACCCCACAAACACCAGCGAAAGTCTCTATACGGATATCCGGATCAAAAACAAACTTATATCTGATATGTCCATGTTCAAACCAATCAGCTGTTTATTTGTCTACAATATTGATACAAGCAATTTTATATCTGCCTTTGACAATGATATGAACTACACTGAAGCAGAAATGTTAACAACATACTTTATTGAAACTATTAACCGGCAGGCGGCGGCAGCTCCTGAATTATCTTCCGGCTGGAGTGTGGGAAAAGCCGGCCAAAACTATTATGTGTACAGGATTATCCATATTTTAAATGTTTATGTAGGCGCTTGCTTTAATGTTAAGACTTTTATCGGTCAGTTGGATTACCCCAGCAGAATGAAAGATGTTACACTTCTGCTTCTTGATGAAAATAGAAAGCCTACCTCCGTAATCGACCTGATCACCAAAAATAATATTGATTTTTCCGAAGATTTCACCCACTATTACATATCCGGTGATACAGACCGGTATCTTGTGTTAGGCAATGAATCCAAGCAGGGCAAATTCAGCCTTGTAGCACTTATTCCGGATAAGGCCATACTGGAAAACATTCCGTTTGTCCAAGCGCTTATCTATAGCATCATCATTTTTTCCTTTATATGTTTGACCCTAAGTATCTTTTATCTGCGAAGGATTGTCATATATCCTCTTAACAAGCTGATCAAGACCATGAAGGTCATCCGCGAAGGAAATATTGACACCAGAATAGCCCCGCTCCGGACATCTTACGAGTTTATTCTTGTCAATACCACATTCAATAATATGATGGACCAAATCAAACAACTTAAAATAGATATTTATGAAGAACAGGTTTTGCAGCAGAAAGAAGAACTTCGCAGACTGCAGCTGGAAATCAATCCTCACTTTTTTTTGAATTCACTTAATATAGTATACAATCTTGCTGAAGCAAAGGATTATACATTAATTAAAGAAATGACACTTTGCCTGTTAAAATATTTCCGATTTATTTTTTATAGTGACAGGAACCGCATTACATTAAAAGAAGAATTGGAACATGTCCAAAACTATATGCGAATTCAGGAACTCAGATATCCCGAGTCCTTCCAGTACGTTATTGATGCACCCGACACTCTTATGGACTGTCTTGTTCCTCCGCTGATACTTCAAACTTTCGTAGAAAATACCAATAAATATGCTTTCAGCCTGGATGAATTTAACATATTGACAATACAAATTTCTCAAGAAAATAACAACGATAAACCCTTTATAAAAATAGTTATAAAAAATACGGGTAAACATATTGAAACAAATATTTTAAATCTAATAAACAGCGGCAGCAAAATCATAGATCAAAATGGCGATATACATACCGGGATCTGGAATCTTCAAAACAGATTAAGATTAATCTATGCAGGAGACAGCAGTATTATAGTAAAAAATTTGCCGCCTAAGGGGGTTTCGGCAGAGATTATTATACCCTTACATGTGAAAGGAGAAGATGATCTTTAATGTTTCAATTGATTATTGTAGATGATGAAGCTCTGGCTATCAGGGCATTACGATCCTGTATTGATTGGAGTGATATGTGTGTTGCAAGAGTTTTTACGGCAAATAGCGCATATCAGGCAAAAGAAATTTTTAAAAACAACAAAATCGACATTATGCTGTGCGATATAGAGATGCCTGATGAAAACGGTCTTGAGTTGCTGACCTGGGTCAAACAGAACAGTCCGGAAACAGAAGCGATAATTCAAAGCTGCCACTCAGACTTTAAATACGCAAAGCAGGCTATTCAGCTTGAAAGTGTGGACTATATACTGAAGCCGGTTCTTGCCGATGATTTGATAAATGCTGTGAAAAAAGCCATAAATAAGCTTGAGTTAAACAAGAAATCCACAATTCAAAACAAAGCAGCCGGTTCAGGTCATGTTATGACCGCTTTACCGGAACTTTTAAAAAATCCGGATAATATTGACAGTTTATTTCTTAAAAGAATTATAGAAAATCAGGTGGACATACATGAGGATAATCAAGTACTGCCTGTACTGATCGTTAACCGGAATCCAGATGGAAAAACAAACGTACCGTTAGTAGAAACAATCAAATCTCTTTTGGCTAAACTTGACTTAATACACAGCAATTGGGCTAAAATGATTAATTTAGATGATAATGTATATTTAATTCTCTTATTAAACTGGCAATTGAGAGACGACATTGCGAAAATAGCGCAGATATTTGAATCCGTACTCCAAAATATTTATAAAGACTACGATTTAGAGTTATTGTGCAGTATTGGAAGTAAAGTATCCTTCGGTGAAATTGCACCTATTATAAAAAACCTGCTATGCCTGAGCAAAAATAATATATACAATATGTCCGGCAAAGTTTCTTTGCTCAACAAAAATCTTTCCGGTCAAAGTAATTATGTTACACCGGATATTTCCTACTGGGCAATGCTTTTGGATGCTAATTTAAAAAATAAGCTGGTTGATGAAGTAAGGGCATTTTTTCAGGATGTCCCTGATACATTGAAAAACAGCACCAGTTATCTTACTGAAATACGCGAAGATTTTCTTCATATGATGTTCGCAATCCTTAAACAGAAAGGCATCCAGACACAGCAGTTGTTCATCGGCAGCCTTTCCAGCGGATTATTTGACAGAGCGGTTTATTCGGCCAATGATATGGTAGCATGGATAGAACATGTAGTGGCAGCCTCTTCAAATATTATCCAGGATATGTCAAAAGAACATTCTATTATTGAAAGGTCTATCCGTTACATAAAGCTGCATATTGATCAGGATATAAAACGCGAAGACGTATCAGCCTATGTCTATTTGAATCCCGACTACTTGACACGTATATTCAAACAGGAGACTGGTATGTCTATTACGGAATATACCATAAATGAACGTATCAAGATTGCAAAAAAACTTCTTGAAAACACTGATATGCCCATCAGCAGCATAGCTCTCAGGGTTGGTTATACAAATTTTTCGCATTTTGCGAAAACCTTCAGAAAATATACAGGAATGAATCCTATTGAATTTAAAAACAGCCTTTATAAAAAATGAATTAAGGGAGCATCGCTATTTCTAGTTAACGACACTCCCTTTTTCTTACCTTACTGAAATTATACTTATTTACCTTCTGCCTTCAACTTCTCATTTACTTCTTTTATTGCGTCCTGCAGGCCTTTTCCATCATAGGACTTAACAGTGTCCTTCCACATTTTCACGGGATCGTCCTTGCCCAGCGTGACCTTTGCAATATCTTCGATAATGTCGATCTGCTGGAGCTTGGAAAGTGCCGGAGTTGTAATATATGTCATCTCATTCTGTATAGGATTTTCGTACTTGACTGAGTTTGCTTTCCACCACTGGTCCTCAGCAGCCCAGAACTCAACGTTCTTTTTACCGAAATCGTGCTGGTTTACCACATTGTTCACAAGATTTCTGTCACCGCCCCATGTTGCGAGCTGAGCCAGAACTTCAACAGAGGGATATGTCTCTCTGATTGGTTTGTCACGGAGTACTTCGGTGATTTTTCCGTCAACCTTTTTGTAATCCTTGTTTTCCACACCGGCAGTGAGAAGCTCGGAAGCTTCATCCGTCAGCAGCCAGTCATACAGAGCCATGATTCTCTCCATCTTCTTGTCGTCCACCTGAGCGCCGAAATAGCTCTCGGACCAGAAATTCGAGCCTGCGGTAACAGGTGCGTCCCTGTATATCTTTCCGTCGGATGCTGCCCAGGGATGCAATACTGTAATAACGTCTGTCACATCTTTACCAGGATTGTATTTTTTGTACTGGTCGTCAAGAGTCTTGACATCGCCGCCTGACTGCAGGAAGGAAACCACCGCTCCCGCTTTTCCGCTTGCAAATTTTTCCTGGGGCTCCTGATCCTTGACCAGAGCAAAGTCTCTGTCGATAGCGCCTTCAGTATAAAGTCTCCTGTTGATCTGGAGCAGTTCATTTATTTGCTCTGTCGTATAAAGAGGCACCCACTGGTCGCCCTGTTTGAGCCAGCGCTTGTCTGCGTCGGCTCCGCCCTTCTGAACCAGGCTCATGGACAGGGTATCGTCCAATAATCTCTTGTTTGTGGCAAGACCGATTGTATCATTTTTGTTGTTTCCGTCAGGATCGCCGTCTCTGAAGGCTTTCATCAGATCAACGAATTCATCCAGATTCTTCGGTTCGGATTTGCCCAGCTTCTGCATCCAGTCTTTTCTGGCGTAGATAACCATTTTGGGCGTGTTGCTGAGTGTGGGATCGCTTACGTTCATCCTTGGGAACATGTAGAACTTCCCGTCTACCTTCAGCTTCTGTATTGATTCATCCTGCAGAATCTTGTTCAGGTTCTGGTATTTGCTCATGTCATCCGGCAATGCGCGGACTATACCCTGGTCTATCCATTTGAAGTACAAATCCTTGTTTATATTGTCATCCGAATAAATATCGGGAGTCTGTCCTGATGAAGCCCAGATAAGGAATTTGTCTTTATAGTCGTTCCAGGTAATCTGTACCGGCTTGAAAGTAATATTGAACTTCTTTTCAACAGTTTGGAGAATCTCATCATGAGGGTCAAAGTCATCGGCCACGTTCCACCATGCGATTGTGATATCAATATGATCTTTGAACTCATTTGCAGCTGTTCCCGTACCGTCGGCAGAAGTACCTGCGGTTGAGCCTGCGCTGGACGTATCTGCTGAACTGCCGCTGTTTCCGCAGCCTGCCAGCAGTGTTACCAGCAAGCTTACTGCCATGATTAATGAGATTATTTGCTTTCTTTTCATTAAGATTATTCCTCCTCATATTATTTTAACTTTTATCGGAGCAAACATACTCTGTTCTGTCCATTCCGACGTATATAATCAATGGCTGGCCAGCCGATTATATTTCACAATTATCCTTTCAGGGATCCGATCATAATACCCTTGGCGAAATATTTCTGCACAAAGGGATAAACCATCAGGATCGGAACTGTTGTAACCACTATGACCGCCATCTTCACCCTGTTCGGCTGTACACTTCTCATGGCAGCGCTGGCAAAGGAGCTGTTGGAGGCCGAATCCATCTGGGCCGTCATATTTGTGATCATGTCTCTTAAAAGCAACTGCAAAGGAAATTTCTTTTTATCGGTAATAAACAGCATGGCATTATACCAGTCGTTCCATCTGTCCACCGCATAGTACAGGCCTATGGCGGCCAGCATTGGCAGCGCAATGGGCATTACTATTTTAAAGAGGATCAGAATATCATTTGCACCGTCTATTCTGGCGGATTCTTCAATGCCCTCGGGTATTGACCTGAAAAAGTTCATGGCAATAATGAGATAAAAGGTATTTATACCCACGGGGATTATCAGCACGGCCAGGCTGTCTATCAGCCCGTAATTCTTTACGGTCATGTAATAAGGAATCAAGCCGCCGTTGAAAAACATGGTAAATGCTATCATTCCCATGATTATATTCCTGCCGGGAATCTTCTTTGAAAGCACATACCCGCCGCTGACTGTCAGAAGCATGTTGAACGTGGTACCTACCACAGTTACAAATATGCTCACCAGCAGGGCGTTGACATATTGGAAATCGCTGAAAATTATTCTGTATGCGTTTAAATCTATTGATGTGGGTATCAGGTAAACGCTTTGCTTTGCAATTGCCGCATCGCTTCCGAAGGAAGAAATAAATACATTGTAGAAGGGAAATGCCGACATCACTGCCAGTATGCCCAGCACCAGGCTTATGACAACGGCCCATGCGTCAAAACCCTTTTTTCTGATCCCGTTCAGAGATCTTTCTTTACCGGCTGCGGTACTCATATTATTCCCTCCTCTCCTTTAGACTTCACAATGGCGTTGGCTGCGACCAGGAAGATAAGGTTCAGAATAGACTTCATAAAGCCTACCGCCGTGGGAAGACCAAAGCCCCAGCCGACCTTAAAGGTCATTCTGTAAATATAAGTATCGATAATATCGCTTACATGGTAGACGCCCGGATTGTACAGGTTTATTATCTGGTCGAAACCGGCGTTCATTGAATTTCCTATGGCAAGTATGAACATAATTGCTACCGCGCTGCGTATTCCCGGCCATGTGATTTTTGTCATGCGCTGGAATTTGCTGGCGCCGTCTATATCCGCCGCTTCATATAATGACGGATCTATACCCGATATGGCCGCCATGTAAATTATTGCGCTCCAGCCCATCTCCTTCCAGATGTTTGAGATGAACAAAAGAGGTCTGAACAGCACCGGATTTATGAGCATATCCTGTTTGGGCAGGCCCACAAGGGACAGCAGCTGGTTCAGCACGCCCTGGTCGTTGAGAAGGTTGGAGGTCAGTATTCCTCCCAGAACCACCCATGACAGAAAATGAGGAAAGGTGTATACCGTTTGATATACCCGTTTTACTTTGTTGCTGGTGATCTCATTCATCAGGAGCGCAAGAATGACCGGTACGGGAAACTCAATCAATATTCTCCCCAGGCTGATGATTATGGTGTTGAGAAACGACAGCTTGAAATCGGAATACCCCAGTAATTCCTTAAAATTGGCCAGTCCGACCCATGGGCTATGCAATATGCCCAGCCGGAAATTAAAATCCTTGAAGGCCATAATGATTCCATACATGGGCACGTATGAAAAAAGAATGTAGAATATAACCGTAGGCGCTATTAATATATAGAAATATTTGTATTTCTTTATGTTAGCCCATATTGTGTTATTCAAAATGTACCCCCCTATGGCAATATGAATTAGTACGTAAAAACTACATTCATAATATAGCACAGGGATATTTTCTTTTGTATGCGCCTGTTTTATAAATTTATGTCTAAATCTTATAAACGTATCAACGGAAAATTTTTCTTGCCTCAGCGCGTTTCAACGAAATAAAGGTGTCCCTCTGAGGCACCCTTATCCCGTCACATTCTATATATTGTCTATGTTATTATTCAGTCCATTTCTATATTGGGTGGGAGTCTTGCCCACCAGCTTTTTGAATATGTGGGCAAAGTAGAAATAGTCGCTGTAGCCGGATTTCTCGGCCACCTCGTTTATGTTCAGGCTGGGATCCGCCAACAGCTCAAGGGCCCGTGCAATTTTCAATTTGTTTATATAATCCGTGAATGTGGTGTTCAGCTCCTTTTTAAAAAGCTGGCTCAGATAGCTCTGGTTCATTGAAAATTTCTGGGAAAGGTCCTGCACCGTTATTGGGCTTTTGATATAATTTTCACTTATGTGTATCAGTATGGCTTTGAAAGTGTTATTTTTTACCTTCTCAATATCGCTTTTGGGATTCATGCGGAGCAATGCCTTTTCACCGTCTTCGACGACTTTTATGGCTTTTTTCAGCATCCTGACTATTTCCTCTTCGTCAAAGGGCTTCAGGCAGTACCCTATTACCCCGAAATCTATGGCTTTTTTGGCATATTCAAACTCCGAATAGCCGCTGACCACCACAAACTGCGTTCTCCCAAGCTTTTCGTTTGCTCTCTGGATAACGTCCAGTCCGCTCATTCCGGGCATTCTGATGTCGATAAACACTATGTCGGGCACGATTTTCAGGATTTTTTCAAGGGCTTCGTCCCCGTCAGAGGCTTCACCGGCCACCTGACAGTTGTACTCTTCCCACTGGATTCCATATTTCAGGCTGTCAATTACCAGAGTTTCATCATCTGCTATTAAAACCTTAAACATTTTTTTCCCTCCTGACAGGCAATTTTACAGTAACCTTTGTATACTGGCCGACAACGCTTTCGATGGTGCAGCCGTATCCGTTTCCGTATGTGAATTTAATACGCCGGTTAACATTTGTTATGCCTATCCCGCTTTTTTCACTGAGCCCTTCCCTGACTCCGTTGTCATCGGCAAGTATTTTCTGGATTTTCTCCAGGATGTCGGGTTCTATACCAGCGCCGTCATCCATTATGGTCAGAAGCAATTGGTCCCCGTCGTCTATTTCGCCCCTGATCACCAGATGCCCCGTCCCCTTTTTAGGCTCCAGCCCGTGGTAGATGGCATTTTCAACAATGGGCTGGAGTATCATTTTGATTACGAAGCATTCGTAAATTTCCTCGTCTATTTCATAGTCCACCACAAATCTGTTCTGGAACCTTATCTGCTGTATCTGCATATAAGATTTTACTATATTCAGCTCATCTTTGAAATATACAAGATCGTCTCCCTTTATGCTGTACTGGAACATTTTTCCAAGCGACCGGGCCATATCCCGTATATCTCCTATGCCCTCCTTTATGGCCAATCCCTTTATGGACTCCAGGGTATTATACAGGAAGTGGGGATTTATCTGGCTTTTTAGCATTGCCAGTTCAAATCTCTTTTTGTCCAGCTCGCTCTCATACAGGCGTGAACTTGTATCCAGCAGCCTGTGGGTCAGATCGTATATTTCATCCATCATGCTGTTGAATTCCTTGGCCATTATGCTCATTTCGGAATATCCCTCAAGATCGATCCTCTTTTCCAGATTTTTCAGATTTCCGGATTTTATGGATTTCATAAACTGCATGATCTTAGTCAGCGGATGGGTTATATTGTTTGTCACTATAATAAAAGGGATTGCCAGTATCACCATGGCCGTCAGAAATATTATGATCTGGGTCTGCCTCAGGTTCACCACCTGGGAGAGCAGGTCTCTTTCCGGGGTCACGCTTACAATATATCCGTTTATTTCAGGCAGCCGGTCGGTCTTTATGGAATAGTTGTCTTTCCCTTCCCTGATCCTGAAATCGTTTTTATTTTTAAGCATGTTCACGTCTATAAAGCTGAATTTGCTGCCTATCCCCACGTCGTCGTTCAGTGAAAACACTTTGAAATCCTTGTCCAGGAGATAAATCCTTTCACTTGATTTCTTTCCCTGCAGGCTGTTCTGGTTCTGTATGGCTTCGGGCTTTACAAGTATATAAAGCGTCCCTATCTTGCCGCTGAGCAGCCTGTCCTTGTCTGTGGAGTAAATATTGGTGCTTATGACAAAACAATACTGGTCATAATTTGAGAAGTCCGCGTAAATAAGTGAAGAATAGCTGGCGGCAACTTTTTCGGGGACCTTCAGCTGAAGTTTTCTGCAGAATTCCGAACCTCCGTTGATGTCAAAATAATTGCCGTTGTCACCCGTTATGACTATGTCCATAATGCCGTCCTTTATATCTATCATGCTGTGCAGGAAATTGTTGACCTTTTTGGACATATTCAGCTTTGCCAGCACATCGGTTTCCAGCAGATAATCCTGCACAATGCTGTTGTATGCCGTTCCCGTAAGTATCCGGTTGAGTGAATCGCAGTTGGAAGCGATGGACTCCTCCATGTTTATGAACATGTCATTGGTGTATGACTTGCTGTTTTCCTTTAAAATATCCGCCGTTTTGATGTAGTTCAGGGCAAATATTAAAAAAGCCACTATTATTACGGAGCCTGCAATTATCAGAAGCTGTGTGCGTATGGGAAGACGTCTCAAAAATTTCATTCTGTAACCTCCAGGAATTTGAAAATAATGCTGCCGCCTGTCTGCCGCAAATCCGGCCGGGATTTTACGAAGAGACCGCAGACTGCTTCTCCTCTGTTGTCTTTCTGTACTGGCCGGGGGTCATGCCCGTATATAATTTGAATACTTTAAAAAATTGTCTCTGCTTATAGTATCCCACCAGTCTTCCGATTTCGTCCACAGTTATTTTTGAAGATCCGCTCAACAACTGTTTGGCCTGGTCTATTCTGTGGCTGTTGAGATAATGAATAAAGGAAACTCCGGTCTTCCTTTTGAAGACGCTGCTGACGTAGTTGGGATGCAGTCCCACAAAATCCGCTGCGTCCTCAAGTGATATGTCATTCTTGTAGTTTGACCCTACAAATTCAATTATCTGCTTTATCCACGACCCATATGTGGCCTCCGAGGCTTCTTCCTCAATGCCGTAAAGAGCTCCCGCCACGTCGTTTAATTCCTGGCCTTTTTTCAGATACCCCTTGAGGACAAGTGAATTGACAGCGTTAATATACAGGTCGTGCAGAGCTTTGACATTCCTGTCCCCATAGCTTATGCTGATCTTGCAGACAGAATCCTCTCCGGAGTTGAAGTCCTCCTCAAGTTTTTCAATTGTGCTCCGGAACCTGCTGCCTTCCTCATTTTCATTCCAGTTTACAATAGATATTATCTGACAATTATATGAGGAACTCAAGGTGTAGGATTTCCAGAAATACTCTTTTAGCATGTCCCTTATTTTTTCCTTCATTTTCTCCATATGGGCTTTCTTTTCAAACTGGAAAACCGCCACAGCGATGTATTCATAGCAGAAAACTGATTTTATATCCTCCACCGAAAAGAAAACATCTTCTATTTCTTCTCCGTACAGCACTACTTCTCTGATCTTCAGGAGCTGCAACTCCCTCTCCCTATTTTTGTTCTCCTCTATATCCTGTATCAATTTGTGCAGTAACGAAAACAGTCTCTCCTTGTCCACAGGCTTCATCAAATAATCCAGCGCCCGGAGCCTGAGTGCTTCGACAATATAATCAAATTCATTGTAGCCTGTCAGGACCACAAACCTGTCGCAGAGCTTTGTTTTTTTCATTTTATCTATCAATTCCAGACCGTTCATCTCGGGCATTGTAATATCCGTTATGACAATATCCGGTATAAAGTCCTTTGCCTTTTCAACCGCCTCAAATCCGTCCATTGCAGTTTCAATTTCAGCGGCTATGGACATCTCCTTTTTTATTATGCTGACCATACCATTGAGAACATATGGTTCATCGTCAACCAGCAATATCTTAAGTGACATATTTTATCCTCCTGTTTTTATCAGATGCATTTCCACAAGAGTGCCCCCATCCTCAATATTCTTAATATACAGCCCCGCTTCCCTGCCAAAATACTCCTTTAAGCGTTCATTCACATTTGCCAGCCCTATGCCGGCATTTTCAGCCTTTGACATTCCGGCTTCAGTATTTCCGTTCATGGCATTCCTGATAGCCTCAAGCTTATCCTGCGGTATGCCTTTTCCGTTATCCTTTATTATAACCCTCAAATACTCCCCAGCATCTATTACGCTGATATCAATATATCCCTTTTTCCTCTGCTGCGATATTCCATGTACTATGCTATTCTCCACTATGGGCTGGATCAGAAACCAAGGACAGCTGAAATTGTCAATATCCGCCTGAACCAGAATATTATATTCCAGCCTGTGCCCCAGACGGATCTTGTGGATGTCCAGGAAGAGCTCGATATTGTCTATCTCCTTCCTGAGCGTAACTTCCTTTTTGTCTGTAATACTGTATCTGATCAGCTTGGAAAATTTAAAGCAGATATCGGCCACTTCGGTGTCGTCGTGGGTCTCGGCCAGCATTCTGATGGTTTCCAGGATATTGTATATAAAGTGGGGCTTAACCTGGGCTGACAAGGCCGAATACGCCGCTTCCTTCCTCAGCATCTCGGCCCTGTATACCTTGTTTACCAACTCGTCTATCCTGCCTATCATGGAGTTGTAGGATTCCACAAGATCGCTGATCTCATCTCCCTTTGCCCGCTCCCTGTATATGGGGAAGTTCTTTTTCACAGCTGTTTTCATGTGCTTTGACAGCCTGGTTATGCGCCCGGTGATTGTGTATGTGATATAGTAATATATGGTGGACAGGAGTACAAGCAGTACAAAGCATATTATAAAAGCATAGTTTCTGGTGCTTTTAAGCGAAGACAGTTCCAGGTCCAGCCGGTTTACCACAACTATTGACATGTTTAATTCATCCATTTTCAGCATGTTGATCACAAAAAATGTCCCATTATCCTTCAATGCCAGAGACTGATTTGTGCCATAATGGGAGAAAACGTAGTTCTTTCCGTTTTCCAGAGTCCCTCCGCCCGGATAGTCAAAGTTTGCGGCTTCATATACCCTCCGGCCCCCGTCTGAAAGGAAGTAAACATTCGTATCTTTTCTATTTATGGAATTATACAGATAGTTTTCTATTGTCCGGATATTTGTGGAAAGCTCCATTACCCCAAGTACGTGAGTATAATCGTTATTGTAGATATTCCTGTAATATTTCAGCTCCCCGGTATGGTCCGTCTGGGGCTCAAAGCACCAGTACCCGCCTTCTACAGTGAGATTTTCATTGATTGTTTTATAGTCCGGAAGCTCACTGATATCGACAATCTGATCCTTGAATGTGCGGACTTCCTGATTCATTTTATAAATTTTTATATTTCCGATTGAAGTATTGCTGGCCGAAGCATAGTTAAAGAGAGGTATTATATATTTCAGTGCGTTGTATACGATGTCCGAATCCGCTGTAAAATCGCCGTTCAGCCATTCCTCCAGCTGTGTGTTTGTCTGGAGTATCTGATATGTCCCCTCTATCTGTTTGAGTTTTCCGTTGATATTTGAAAAGCTCTGCTCTATAGTTATCCTCTGATTATACCTGTATTCGTTGATCACGTCATTATAAAATTTATTATATACTACGTACCCAAGCACGATAACAGGTATAAAAATTATTGCAATATACCCGATTATCATTTTCCATATAATGCTTTTTAAAGAAAATCTGCCTATGAAGTCATAAAATTTAACCTGTATCTTCATCTCACTTCTCTTTTCCCTTTAAAATAACATTGTCCCGTTGAAAAATTATTCCGCGGTATTTTTCGACGCTGAAAGGTTTTATTGTCAAATATCACATGTGTTTTTTATGTTAACACAAGAGAACCTGTTTTTCAATAAGCCGCACCCTTCCCCGTGCAGCAGGCATAGCCGGACAATAAACTGTCCGGCTATGCCTGCTGCAACCAATGTACTTTTCCCGTAATACCTTTATTACTGTATATGATTTATTGTGTATAATTTACCGCATATTATTTACTCATTTGTCAAAAAGCTTGCTCACTTCACCGTATCTGGTATTGGCCCATGCTTCAAGCTTTGATAAACCTATTTTCTCAGCCAGGCTCATCATATTGTCATAGGATTTCTGTAATTCATCATCCGACTTTGATAGGATGATCTTTATTTCCTCGTTCCTGATCATTTCATCAAGTTTTGAGGAAATCGCATTTTCCTGAGAATCGGCTTCGGGCCGCAATAAGGCCAGAGCCGGCGTATATACAGTCAACCTCTTTGTTTCAGTTAAATAATCCGTACTTTCCTTATCATTGGTATCATAAGCAGCCAGCGCTTCCACAACCGCGTTGTCTCCCAGCAGGCCCCACCAGTTCAGGCCCTGTGAATTGATATACTTCTCATCCGCTCTGTTGTATTTGAATTCCGGATAACCTTCCTGGTTCATGGTCCAGTCCTTGCCTTCAACACCCCAGAGTCCCAGCTTCATGCCTTTGTCCGTAAACATGAACTTCACAAAATTGATAGCTTCTTCCGGATGCTGGCATTTCCTGGTAATATACATTCCGGACCAGCCTGCGCTGGAATTGTAGAACCTGGCCTTGTCGCTTATCATATTCGTCTGCAACACGAACGTGAAATCCTTGCCCTGCTTTTCAAGCTCGGTATTCAGCTGTTTTGCGATATTTCCTCCCTTCTGATATGAGAAGGCCTTTCCGTTATAGGCATATGCAAATGATTCGTCTTCATTTTTAAATGTAAAGTTGTCGGGAACAATATAACCTTTTCTGTAGTAGGAATTTAACAGCTTATAAAAATCAAGTCTTTGGGGCTGTCTTATGGAATGGATTACCTTGCCCTGGCCGTCCAGAACGAATCCGTCCGAGCGGACTCCAAACTGGCTTTGCAGGAAGCTGGACTGCTGGTATACGCCCTTCCAGTTTGTGTTCATGATCATGGGAACCACGCCGGGGAATTTTTCCTTTGCCATTCCCAGGACCTTGTCCAGATCGTCGAGGGTCTTTATCTGCGGATTGCCCAGTTGCTCCAGCATGTCTTTTCTGAAGGCGATACCCGGCGCATTGCTGTTAAGCGCCTTGGGTGTGCTTTCCCACTGCTCCTGTGTAGCGAAATAGTTTAAAATAGTGTAAAATTTGCCGTCTTTTGCCGTATTCATGGCTATGCTCTGGTCGTCGGGCTTAAAATCAGGAGCGTATTGCTGGATCAGTCCGTTCCAGTCATAGCACAGTTCCGAGTTTGAAAGCCTGCTGAATGTATCCGAATCATATATCATTTCAGGCAGATCTCCCGATGCGATTAAAAGGGACAGCTGCTTTTCATCTGCGGCAACAGTTATATTAAGCTTGACCCCTGTCTCCTTTGTGATCTCTTCTGGAATGGGTCCCGACCAATCCTTTAAGGGCCACCATGTCTGATTGACAAACATTGAGATTTCCACCGGTGCAGCTCCTGCCTGTCCCGGTTGAGATGCCGCGCCTGTAGTTGAGGCCGTGGAATCGCCGGCGCCGGAATTGCCGCCGCAACCCGCAAGAGTTGTCACCAGCACCGCCAGAACCATTACAAGTGCTAACAGTTTTTTTGAATTTTTCTTCATAAAATCCTCCTCCGAAAGATATAATCTATATTAAAGCCTTTGCCTTAATAACATAAAATATTATCCTTTTACCGAACCCAGCATTATCCCCTTTGCAAAATGCTTCTGCAAAAACGGGTACACGCACATAATGGGCACTGTGGCTATTATCATGGCCGACAGCTGTATTGACAGGCTTGTGGCCTGGGCGCCGCTGTTGTTCATTATGCCCGCCGTCAGCTGATCCTTTGGAGTAAAACTCTGGTTTATTATTTC
The DNA here is from genome assembly GCA_023397905.1 of Bacillota bacterium. GTDB lineage: Bacteria > Bacillota > Clostridia > Acetivibrionales > DSM-1351 > Ruminiclostridium. Next base: position 36,096 of record JAEWSZ010000207.1, read on the forward strand.
CATCATCCTGTACGCCAGTGTCCGGAGACTGTCGGACTTGACATAATATGCGGAATCCAGCCAGGAATTCCAGTGTCCCACTCCCACAAAAAGCAGCATTGTGGCGATCAATGGCATGGAAACCGGCAAGATTATCCTCATAAATATTTTCATTTCGGTAGCCCCGTCAAGATGGGCCGATTCAATCAGTTCCGCCGGTATCTCGCTGAAAAATGAGACAGCTATGAGGACAAAAAACGTATCTATTGTCATGGGCACTATATAGACCAGAAAATTGTCCAGCAGGTGTATATATCTCAACAAAACATAGTAAGTTATGATTCCCCCTGAAAAGTACATGCTGAATACCATGGCCGAGAAATAGAACTTTCTGAATAAAAGATTTTTATGCGAAAGGCTGTACGCCACCAGGCATGTGAAAAACACAGTTATCACCGTTCCCAGAACAGTTCTAGCAAGGGTGATATTAAATGCGTTGATCCACTTTTCGTCGCTGAAAAAAGTCTTATAGTTTTCCAGCGTAAACTTCCTGGGCCAGAAATATATCCCTCCCAGGGCCGCATCCTTGCCTTCGTTGAAAGAATTTATAAAAATATAGTAAAACGGGTATATGGTCAGTATTGTGACTAAAATCAACAAGAAGTAATTTATACTGTCGAAGATCTTGTCTTCCAATGTTGTTTTCCTTCTGGTCACTGGGGTTACCTCCTAGAACAAACTGTTTTCCGTAGTTTTTTTTGCGATGTAGTTGCTTGAAAAAATCAGGATTACCGAAATCACAGACTGCATAAGATCAATAGCCGTGGCATAATCAAACCTGCCGTCCACCAATCCGGTCTTAAAGGCATATGTCTGGATTATTTCGGATCTGGCATTGTTCATTGAATTGCCAAGCAGAAAGCTCTGTTCAAAATTGGCTCCGATGAGTCCGCCTCCCAGCAGGCTTCCCAGAGTCAATATGAGCACAACGATTATGGAGCTCTTGATGGCGGGCAGGGTTATATGCCATATCCTTTTCAGCCTGCCCGCCCCATCCATTTCAGCCGCTTCATACAGCCCCGGATCGATTCCGGCTATGGCCGCCAGAAATATGATGGACCACCAGCCCGTCTCCTTCCAGGTCGCCGTAAATACCGAAAGTCCCCAGAAATAATCAGGGCTTGTCAAAAATGGTACGGGTTTGTCAGCCAGGTGAAAATTGGCGAGAAATGTATTTACCAGTCCTGTGGTGTCTGCGAAAAAAGCACTGGTCAGGCCTGCTATTATTACCCAGGATATGAAATGAGGCAGATAGCTCACTGTCTGTACGACTTTTTTAAATCCCGCATTTCTTACTTCGTTCAGCATTATGGCTAAAATAATTGGCAGTGAAAAAGAAAATATAATTTTCAGAAGGCTTATGGCCAGGGTATTTTCAAGCAGATTCAAGAAACGGTAATCCGTAAAAAACTCCCTGAAATGCTCAAATCCAGCCCATGGGCTTGTAAACATGCCCGGGATCCCCTTTGTGATGGAATAATTCTTAAATGCGATAATAATGCCGAACATGGGGATATACCTGAAAATCAGGATAAAAACCAGTCCAATGACTGCAAATATTTGTAACGATAATTGTTTTTTGAATTTGACAAATAAACCTTGTCTTCCAGGATAAACACCGGAAACGGATGTTCTGCTGTGAATAATATCATCCCCTTAAAAAAATAAATTGTTCAGATGCTGACGGCATAAGATAAGTATGGCAAGCTGTATGCTGAAGACCGGATCTATTACATGCACTATTATAAGACAAGAACAATATGCATTCTACTGTCCATTTCTAACAGGACTGCATTATATTAATATTTGGGGAGGATCACCAATTTTAATTTAAGATTTTGAGACTATATCCGCACTTCATGAATATATTAGTTATAGGACTTGTACAATGGGAAACAGACTTTTGTGCGAACATCTTACCCTTCACAGCGCGCCCATGTGGGCACACCACAAAATCCCCAAGCGGATTTATAAATTTGGGAGGAAGTGTGAAAGAAACTTTTTAAAAATTATAAAGGGGGGGACCGGGCCCATGCCGGCTTTCATGATGTTTTGTGCGAGATGCGGGGCATGGGCATAATTATGAAAATAATTACAAAACGCATACTTATAATTTCAGTATTTCTTCTGGCATTTTTTATTCTGGCTATCTGCCTGAGATTCAACAGTCAGGGCAATTCTGAAAAAAGTTATGTCATAGGCGGCACGATTTCCGAAATTCAGGAGGATGTAAACCTGGATCTGGCTGAAACAAGCTTATCAAGACAAACCATACAGATTATGAACAAAAGAATGTCCGATCTCAATGAAACCTACTTCAGGCCTTCAAAGCTCAAGGCCATCAACAATAATTTCATGGAATATGAGACCTTCCGGGATGTTTTCAAAGGCGGAACGGCGCCCGCAGAGACCATAAACAGTCCGGAAAAGGCTGTGATCAATTATTTCAGCGTACTTCAGCAGGCCTCAAACCTGACCGCCGAGAAAAATGGGGGTTCCGGCTCGGTGGGATATGCTCTGGAGCCGTTTCCTGCGGCCTATTCATTTCTCTCTGAAAACAATAAAAGCACCATGTCCTATGAGGAATTTGTAAAATCCTTTGAAGGCATAGGGCATATAAATCTGGTCAAGCTGATTCCCATAATCACGGACATACCCGACAGGAGCAAATATTTTCTGGAGCTGGAAATACTCGAGGGCAGCAGCATAGGCGCCACAACCTTCAACTATTACACCGGAGAAATGGACGTAGTAAAGGTAAACGGGCTGTACTATATCGATTTGCTGATGCTGTCCCCTGAGGATTTCTTCAGCGCCGCTTACCACGGCTGGGCCAACAACGCGGAATCCTATGTGGAGACCGTATACGGGAACTGGTGCGGACTGATAATGAAGCAGTATCCACCGCAGCAGGATGACTACAAAAAGAAAATAGCGGTGGACGGCGTGGATGACCAAAAATATATGTTTGAATTTGCCAAGCTCACCAATGGCACCGATCTGCTCATAAACTCGCTTGTGAAAAAGGATGGAAACTGGATTCCGGCTGAAATAGATATAGAGAAAATACAGAAAGCGGCCGAAAAAAAGTCAACTGCTATCGACTGAAAGCCGATAGCAATTGACTTTTTTCTATAATCTCATGCTTTTATGCTGCCATATACCTTCTTTGCAAATTCCTTTGCACTTTTGATATCGCTGTCATCCGGTTTTTTCCTGTTGGACAGCAGGAATTTTCCCTTGCAGGAAAAACTCTCGTCAACCACATTGATTCCCTTTTCCTTTAACAGAGCCTTCACGGCCTCCACAGCTTTTCCGGCCCCGCCGGCGCTTGTACCAAAAACTGCCGCGTTTTTTACCCTGTCGGTATTCAGAGTCCTGATGAATTCCACCATTTTGGGGTCCGGCTTTCCTGCATATTCACCTGTTCCCAGGAAAAGCAGCGCTACATTTTCCGGCGGATAGGCCGGCGGTATCTGTTCCGATTTCAGAACATCCTCAAGCTCCTCCGCAATGGCTTCGGCAATTTTCTTTGTGTTGCCGCCTCTACTGTAATACAATACCCATGTTTTCATTGTTGCATTTCTCCATTTCTCACGGGATTTAAAATGTTTCCCGTGCCATTTCTTATATAATATTAAATAGTTTAACTTATTTACCGTCTTTAATGTATTTATCTATGGCTTCCGCAGCCTTTTTGCCGGCGCCCATGGCCAGAATAACCGTAGCCGCGCCTGTTACGGCGTCTCCGCCTGCGTAAACTCCGCTCTTGCTGGTAGCCCCGGTTTCTTCCTGTGCGATTATACCGCCCCAGGACTGTGTTTCAAGGCCGGGGGTAGTTGAAGCTATAAGAGGATTGGGAGTTTGTCCGATAGCTATGATCACTGTCTCCATATCGAGCACATGCTCCGAGCCCTTCTTTTCCACGGGTCTTCTCCTGCCTGACTTGTCAGGTTCGCCCAGCTCCATTTCCACACATTCTATACCCTTCACCCATCCGTTTTCAGTACCCAGGATCTGTTTGGGATTTGTAAGCAATTTAAAGATAATGCCTTCTTCCTTTGCATGGTGGACTTCTTCAAGTCTCGCGGGAAGTTCGGCTTCAGAACGCCTGTAAATTATATATACATTCTCGGCCCCCAGACGCTTGGCACTTCTCGCCGCATCCATGGCCACATTGCCTCCGCCTACGACAGCCACATTTTTACCCACAAATACCGGAGTATCCGTGTCAGGGAACTTGTAAGCACTCATCAGGTTTATTCTTGTCAGAAATTCATTTGCGGAATAAACTCCGTTAAAATTCTCTCCCGGAATGCTCATAAAGCTGGGAAGACCGGCTCCTGAGCCCACAAAAACCGCCCTGTAGCCATCATTTTTAAGCTCGTCTATGGAAAGGACCTTGCCTATTACCATATTGGTCTTTATATCCACTCCCAGGTCCTTCACAGTTTGAATTTCCTTCTGCACCAGTGCCTTTGGCAGACGGAATTCAGGTATGCCGTACATGAGAACGCCCCCTGGAACGTGAAAGGCCTCAAATATGGTGACCTCATACCCCAGCTTGGCCAGGTCTCCCGCACAGGTCAGGCCCGCGGGTCCCGAACCCACCACAGCAACCTTTATACCGTTGCTTTCAGGCTTTGCGGAGACATTATTTCCATTTTTTATATACCAGTCCGCTACAAATCTTTCGAGACGCCCTATTCCCACAGCCTCACCTTTTTTTGCCCTGACGCAGACCTGCTCGCACTGGGTCTCCTGGGGACAAACACGGCCGCATACGGCAGGCAGACTGTTGGTTTCCCTTATCTTATAATAGGCCTCTTCAAACCTGCCTTCGGCCACAAGCTGAATAAATTCCGGTATCTTTACATTTACCGGACAGCCTGCCACGCAGGGCTTGTTCTTGCAGTTCAGACACCTTTGAGCTTCCTCAATGGCCATTGCCTCACCGTACCCCAGCGCAACTTCCTTAAAGTTCTTGTTTCTCACGTTTGGGTCCTGTTCAGGCATTTTCACTTTATTTAAAGACATATTAGGCATTACTTTACACCCCCGACTTGTTCAAGCTTACAGACATGCAGTTCTGTAGATTCACCTTCCTGCTTCTTATACATGCCCTGCCTTCTCATGGCTTCATCAAAATCAACTTCGTGGCCGTCAAAATCAGGTCCGTCCACACATGCAAATTTTGTTTTTCCGCCAACTGTAAGCCTGCAGCCGCCGCACATTCCCGTGCCGTCGATCATAATGGGGTTCATGCTGACAAGAGTTTTTATTCCGTATTCCCTGGTCAGGTTGCTTACCGCTCTCATCATGACAAGCGGTCCGATGGCAATTACCAGATCATATTTATTGCCTTCGTCTATAAGCTGCTTCAAAACATTGGTGACAAAGCCCTTATTTCCGTTTGAACCGTCGTCGGTTGCCACCATAAGCCTGTCGCTCACCTGTTCCATTTCCTTTTCGAGTATAATGAGCTCTTTATTTCTGAAGCCCGTTATAGAATGCACTTCCGCACCCAGCGCGTGGAGCTTTTTGGCCTGGGGATATGCTATGGCCGTGCCAAGGCCCCCGCCGATGACAGCGACCTTTTTGTAGCCGTCCAGATGAGAGGCCACGCCTAAAGGACCTACAAAGTCCAGCAATTGGTCGCCTTCCTCCATACCTGACAGAACGCGGGTAGTTTTTCCCACCACCTGAAAAATAATGGTTACAGTACCTTTTTCTCTGTCATAGTCGGCAATTGTAAGAGGAATCCTTTCTCCCGACTCATCTATCCTGAATATGATAAATTGTCCCGGCTCCGCTTTTTTTGCAATATGAGGCGCTTCGATATCCATCAGTACTACTGAAGGATTTAATACTTCCTTTCGAACAATTTTGAACACTTAATTCCCTCCAATTTCAAGTGAGTTTTTATAGCTGCAAAGTAATCATATTTAAACGTCTGCGCTTTTAAGCCTTATTACCATTATACTCTATGTGTACTAATTTATCAAACGTTGTGTCGGAAGGATTTGCGACTATAGCCTCCAGAATTTCCTGCTCCGTCATCACCTTTACCACCCTGAAATCCTCGTCCAGTATATTGACAATATGAAAGCTGCCGGTATGATCCATGGCTTTTATGGCGTCGGATATTTTTATATGCTTTAGAACCGCTATTTCCCTCACCGGGTAAATACCCTTTCCGGAAATGCGGGAATGTCTGAAAATCAGATCCCTGATATTCATAAAGGCCGTCTCCTCCTTATTTCTCTTAAGGCACATCAGTATATAAATTCCTATTATGACAAGGCTGATATTGAACCGTGAGCTTCTGAAGACCATAATGCCGGAAAAAATCACAGCACAGGCCAGAATGACTGAAAACACCCGCATCTGTCTTTCTGCGCCGAAAAGCCCGAAGCGTTCCGCCAGCAATTCCGCGGCTATCCTGCCCCCGTCCAGTGGTAAAACCGGAAGCAGGTTAAAAACCGCCAGCGCGAGATTGGAGTAGAAGACAAGCCCGGGCAGGTTTCCCCCTGCCCCTGCAAGAAGCATGCTTCCGGCCAGAAGGGCCGCTGTCAGATTTACTGCCGGCCCCGCTACATATATGCATATTCTGGCTGCTTTTGAACAACCGGAATTGTCGATGGAAGCGTTAAAGCCCACCGGCAGAACCCTGACGCCGTAGACCTTCGCTCCTGATATAAGCGCAGCGGCAGCATGTCCCGCCTCGTGGGCCCCAATGAACAGAAGGGTCATAAGATAGCCGGCGCCGGCTTTGAATATGAAAGCAGCCGCAATAAGTGCCATACTGAAAACATTTATGCCCACGTGGAAGTTTCTGATCCTGAAATTTATTGACAAATTGTACCTCACGAATTATGAAAAGGGCTGCGGCAAATAAGCAGCCCCTTTATTATTAATCTCACCTGTTCAGCAGGCTCAGCAATTTTTCCGGATCCACCGCCTTGTCGTCCTTCCAGACCTCAAAGTGCAGATATGCTCCTGACAGCCCCTCGGTATCCCCTACCTTGGCAACCACATCCCCCTGATTTACTTTCTGGCCCTGTTTGGCCACAAGTATGGAGCAGTGGGCATACACCGTATAAATTCCGTCGTTATGCTTTATTTTTATGTAGTTGTCATATTCCGGGCTGGAACCCACCTCAACCACTTCCCCCGCAAGAGCCGCCTTTATGGAAGTCCCCATATTGGCCGCAATATCTATTCCGCTGTGGAATTGGGTGGCCCCGCTCAGGGGGTCCGTTCTGATACCAAAAGGAGAGGCTATATCGCCGTTTACCGGAATTATAAAGGAATATTTCTGGGCCATGGCCGCAATTTCTTTTTCTTCAAGCACCGGCACCTGGTTCATGGCCTTGATATTGTCCGAAACATTTTCATCTCCGTTAACGGTATTTATGCTTGAACTGGGAGTATCCTGCACCTGTCCGTTTGTCTGGCTGTTATCCTGAATGTTGCCCTGCGCACCGCCTTGCGTTCCGTCGGGAGAGGCATTTCCAATATTGTCCGGACTGCCGGCCTGTCCGCTTGCCGGTATATCATCCCCGGCTCCGGTCCCAAGGTCCTGCTGTCCCTGTGTTACCGCCACGGCCGGTTTTTCCGGGAGCTTTATCCCCAGAGCTGTAACCGCTCTGACAATATATTTATTGGTATCAAAGTTGTCCGTGGCAATGACCTTCACCCTGGATATAAAATAATTGGTGACTGGCGTATCCGCCGCCTTGCAAAGCGCAAATACGGAAAGAAACACCACTACCACGAGAAGCTTGGCCGCAAAAACCGTCGGCATCAGGTCATTCCCCTGCTGTCTTTTTCTTTTTCTGGGAGTGCTCGGCGGGCGTGAGTACTTGGGCCTTACAACTATTA
>JAEWSZ010000224.1 GCA_023397905.1 Bacillota bacterium
ACAGGAAACCTTGCTTGGAAATAATGCATTCTCGGTTTCGACCAATTGCAAAAATCCTGATGACGCAGTAGCATTCCTGAAGTATTTTACAACAGATAAAGAGCTTAACGAAAGAAATGCAAATGACGGCGGTATTCTGGTCGCCACAAAGGATATCAACATTAAAGATCCTATTGTAAGCGGAATTATGGACATTCTGTCCCAGTCAACATCAGTACAGAATTTCTTTGACCAGGGACTTCCTACGGAAGTTGCAAATGCTTTCAATCAATCTACACAGGCATTGATCGGAGGACAGATGAGCCCCGAGGATGTGTACAAAAAATGTGAGGACACAGCGCAAAAGCTATTAAAGGATAAATAACTCACTCACTGAACTAATACCACACAGGGCTAAGTCAAGCCTTTGATTTGACTTAGCCCTGATATGTAAAGACTGGAAATTTAATAAGCAAAGTGAGGTGCTATATAAATGAAAGCACTTGATGGGACTATGTCAGATAACAATTATGTGAAATCAAGTAAAATAAAACAGGCTGTGAAACAGCGCATTACCATTATACTGTTTCTTTTGCCTGCCTTGTTGGTATACGGAACTTATAATATTTACGGTATTTTCCGGACCTTCTACTACAGCTTTATGAAATGGTCGGGATTAAGTCCCAAAATGACATTTATCGGTTTAAAGAACTACATTAACCTGGTCACAGATGTAAACATCTGGCTGGCCTTGAAAAACAACCTAATTCTGGTGGTTGTTTCAATCGTATTCCAGCTCTCCTTCGGACTTATTCTGGCGCTTATCGTCAACAGCAAGATCCGCGGAGCAAAATTCTTCAGAACGGTGTATTTTATGCCTATGCTGCTGTCGACAGTGGCAACGGGTATTATCTGGCTGCTGATGTTTGACCCATACTACGGGCTGATCAATCAGCTGTTTACAGCTCTGGGCTTTAAATCCCTGGAGCATATGGCCTGGATAGGAAATCCCAAAACCGCCATGGTGTCGGTATTGTTTGTGGTGTGCTGGCAGTACATCCCACAGTATATGATACTGCTCCGCGCGGGATTGACAAATATTGCGGATGAGATAAACGAAGCTGCAACCATAGACGGAGCAAACAAGTTCCAGCTGTTTAAAAGCATCACACTGCCCTTGCTGGCGCCAACCTTGAAGACGTCGGCAATATTATCCCTGGTAGGTTCTTTGAAGTACTTCGATCTTGTATATGTTATGACAGGCGGAGGGCCTAACGGCGCGACCGAAGTAATGGCCACATATATGTACAAAAATGGCTTCGAATCGTCTAATATGGGCTATGCCAGCTCAGTCGCGGCATTTATGTTCATAGTATCCCTGACCATGGTTGCTATTTTCCAATTCAGTACCCGTCGGAAGGAGGAGAATAATTAATGGCGAAGCAAATTACTTTTAAGACCCTTTTATATATTCTGGCAATAGTATTTTTAATAATATTCGGATTTCCCTTTGTTTTTGTTCTTATTACCTCCTTTAAGGATCAGAACGGATATATACAAAGTTTCTGGAATCTTCCTTCTACACTTTACACAGGCAATTTTGTCGCGGTTTTCAAGGGAAACTTTTTCAGATACATGTTCAATTCCCTGTATGTATCTATTATTTCAGTGGCATTGGCGATCTTTATAGCTTCAATGGCGAGCTTTGCACTGGCAACAATGAAATTCAAGCTCAATAAGGCAGTTTTCATGTTATTTTTAGTAGGTATGATGATACCGGCGCATACAACCCTGATTCCCATATTTGCGCTGAACAGGCAATTGGGATTACTGGATAAAACTTACGGGCTGATCGGACCTTATACAAGCTTTGCGATCCCTATTTCGGTATTTATTATGACAGGCTTTTTCAGGGAGGTGCCCAAAAGCATACAGGAATCCGCTCACATTGACGGTGCGTCCGTTTTCAGGATATATGGACAGATCATGCTGCCCCTTTCGCTTCCTGCGGTTTCGACAGTTGCTATCTTTAACTTCCTGGCATGCTGGAACGAATTTATAATCGGTTTGACACTCAACAATTCCCCAAGTCACAAAACACTCCCCATAGGAATCCGTGAATTCTACGGTACGGAATCCATAAATATTCCTGCAATTCTCACGGCGGTATTGGTGGCCTCGCTGCCTGTTATGATTTTCTACTTCCTGAGTCAGGAGCAGGTAATCAAAGGACTTTCGGCAGGAGCTGTAAAAGAGTAGCAATAAATTAATTATGCCATCAAACAAAAAACAAATCATCATAGGTAAAGGATTAATTATATGGACTTACTTCAAATAGAAAACGGAAAAATTGTAAATTCCGCAGGAAAAACTGTAAATCTGCGCGGAACCTGCGTTGGAGGTTATCTGAATCTCGAGGATTTTATAAATGCCTATCCGGGAACCGAAAGCGCTTTGAGAAAACACATTGAAAACACCCTTGGAAAAGTAAAAGGAAAAATGTTTTTTGACCGCATGGCCGATAATTTCTTTTCAGAGGATGATATAGCATTTATTGCCGCAAGCGGTGCAAATTGTATCCGTATTCCGCTGAATTACCGGAACTTCGAGGCGGATGAAAATCCGTTTGTATACCTGGAAGACGGTTTCAGACGTCTGGAGGACATTTTGAAGCTGTGTGAGAAATATTCGGTTTATGTGATACTGGATATGCACGCGGCCCAGGGCTGGCAGAACTGCCACTGGCATTCTGACAATGAGAGGGGAGCTTCGCTGCTGTGGACTCATAAGGCTTTTCAGGACAGGTTTGTGGCTTTGTGGGAAGAATTTGCCCGCAGGTGCGAGGGCAAAAATGTAGTGGCGGGCTATAATCTTATGAACGAGCCCTCAACAGGAAATCCAAACGGGGAGCACGTATTTGATTTTTATGAGAACTTCAAATCGGACTGGGCTGCCATGAACAATTTGTACAGGCGCACCGTAAAAGCAATCCGTGATATTGATCCCGGACATATTATTTTTTTGGAGGGGGATAATTACTCACGGCACTTTGACGGCCTGGAAGAACCCTTCGCGCCAAATCTGGTATACGGCAGCCACAATTACACGCCTCCGGGCTTTGGACCCGGAGTATATCCGGGATATTACCCCTCTGAGGCGGGTCCGATCTACTGGGATAAAAACCGCCAGAGAAGAGATCTTCTGAACTGCCAGGGAAGCATTTTCAGTGAGAAGCACAACGTGCCCCTGTGGGTTGGCGAATTCGGAGCCCAGTACCACGGCAAAAAGGAAGACCTGCAGTACAGGCTTCTGGCAATGGACGACCAGCTTGCGGTATACAATGAATGCAACGTGCACTGGACTACATGGACATACAAGGACGCGGGCATAATGGGATGGGTGACGCTGAACCCGGAATCGGATTATCTGAAAATCGTAGATCCGGTACAGCATATGAAGCGTACTCTGGGAGCCGAGAATTTTGTGGCCCAGTACCAGGAGTGCCCGGGAAGAGCAAAATCACGGGAATTGGCGGATCTGATCCTGGCTGAGTCGGGAAATTATGACTGCCAGAACGCGGCTAATTCATATACCTTCAATTACGCCGCCCTCACGGGTTATGCCGCCGCAATGCTGCAGCCGGCCTATGCAAGAAGATTTGCAAACATGACGGAAACAGAGATAGACAATGTTATGCAGGCGTTCCATTTTAAAAATTGTATTGTAAACAAGGATTATTTAGAGGTTTTAAAGAGAAGATTAGCAGAATAATTACGGACTGATAAAGGATAAAGAGGAGTTGTATATATGATATTCAATGATTTTGGAAAAGCGGGGTTCAAGGTTTCCAACGTGGGTTTTGGCGCATGGGCCATAGGCGGGACGGCATGGGGGGACGGCAGAAAAGACGGCGACGCAGTAGCCGCGTTAAAGGCGTCCATGGATGCGGGCATCAATTTTTATGATACCTGCGATTCATACGGAGACGGACACAGCGAGGAATTGATAGGAGAATTTTTTAAGACAAACCGTAAAGAGGTAATAATCGTAACAAAGGGCGGGACCAATTTCCGCGTGCCGGAGCGCAGCAAGAACTTTAAGAGGGACTATCTCATGATGAGCCTGGATGAAAGCCTCCAGCGCCTCAAGACGGACTATGTGGATGTATACCTTTTGCATGTGCCGGATTCCAGATGGCAGGATGAAGCCGATGTATTAAGCACAATGGAAGAGATCAAAAAGTCGGGAAAGGCGAGGACCTGCGGACTTGCAATGTGGGGCGCCGCAGATACACTTCATGCCCTTGAAAAGGATACAAAGGGCGTCATAGAAGCCATAGAGTGCCCCTTTAATATATTGAACAAATCCAATATCGAGGTTGTAAAGATAGCCAGGGAAAGAAATATAGCCGTATTCACCAGCCAGCCTCTGGCAAGCGGAATTCTCACCGGCAAATACGGCGCGGATACGAATTTCGCGGACGGGGACAACAGAAAGGGCTTCTGGAGCAAGGAACGTTTTGAATCTGTGCAGGACGATATGAAGATAATTGAGGAATGCGTCCGGGAAACCGGTATGAAAATGAATGAGCTTGCACTGGCATACAATTTGAGCTATCCGGGAATATGCAGCGTTATCCCAGGCGGAAAGAATGCGGAACAGGTTCAAAAGAATGTGGCGGCCAGCGGAAAGCGTCTGGACGACGGCATCATGAAAAAATTAGCGGCCACAAAGGGCTTTGTATTCTAAGTCAATTATTATCTTCTGAAAGGGGCCTCCGCCTGAAGGCGAAGGCTTCAAAGGATAATCGGCTTTATAAACCTTAATTTTGAAGGACGGATCTGAGAAAAATGAAACGTATGGTTTTGGACAAGGACTGGAGACTGAAACGCATAAAACCGGACGGGAGGCAATTGACGCCGGAGAGGATCGGGGATATTCTTTCCGGAAATGCCGGAGACGGCAACGGTCAGGACATGAATCTCCAGATCGAAAAAATGCCGTCCCAGGTGCATGATGTTTTATACTCGCAGGGCGTAATAAAAAATCCGAATATAATGAGCCGCAATGAGGACCTGTGGATCCATGACTACGACTGGGCATATATTTGCGAATTTGACGTTGAGGACCCCGGACTCCCTTCCTATATACATTTCAAGGGCCTGGACACCTTTGCGGACATATACCTGAACGGGCAGTGCATAGCCGGTTTTGACAATGTATACCTGCAGCACAGGACGGACAGGCTTGAAAATTTGAAAAGCCGGAATACCCTGGTTGTATATTTTCATTCATCCAAGAATGTAATTGACGGGACCCGGGTTCCGGACCGGTATCAGGGCAGGGTCCCTGCAAATTCAAGCAAGAGGGTGTTCCGCTCGGGATTTCACGACTACAACGGGCCCATTCCAAGTCTTATCAGATGCGGCATATACGCAGATGTGGTGCTGGAACAGGTGGAAACGCTGAAAATCACGGATTTTAAGCTGGAAGCGGTTTTAAATAAAGATTATTCAGCAGGTACGGTCACATGCGGCATCAGTATTGAAAACTACGGCGCCGGTACACAGTGTGCCATGTCTGTTTATGACAGGGACGGGAAGCTGAAGGCTGAAATCAGTACAGCGGTCTCAGGAGAGACTGCCGAGCTGAGGGTAAATGTTGAGGCTCCACAGCTGTGGTGGCCTTATACCCACGGAGATCCTTATCTATATACGGTTTGTGTGGAATGTGGCGGTGAAAAGGGCGACAGGCTTGAAAAGAAGGTGGGTTTCAGAACGCTTGAACTGGCGGGGGACTTTGATTACAGGATAAACGGGCGCCCTCTGAAGCTGTGGGGGGTCAACCTTTCCCATCCCGATACCCTGACAAACTGCTATAATGAGGAACGCATGAATAAGATCCTGGACCTGGCGGAACTGAGCAATTGCAACATAGTGAGGGTCTGGGGCGAAAGCGAGATATATGACGGGGCTTTCTATGACCGGTGCGACAGCCGTGGCATCATGGTCTGGCAGGATTTTTACCTCTGTTATTCCATGTACAGCGAGGAGCCGGAATTTCTGGAGGCCTGCCGCAGGGAAGCCGAACAGCTGGTAAAGAGGCTCCGCCACCGTCCGTCCATTTTACTGTGGTGCGGCGGAAACGAAATGCTTTTGTCACGGGATTATGATTTCCCGGGTGAATACTGCTTCGGAGAAAAAATCTTCATGGAGGTTTTTCCGGAGGTGTGCAAGGAACTGGATCCGGGGCGGCTGTACCACCCGTCTTCCCCTTATGGAGGGAAATGGGCAAACGACCCGTCCTCAGGAGATACTCACGGCTATACACATCTGTGGTTTGTGCCTGAGAGGGATTATCCGGTATTCCTCAGTGAAAATTGCCGGGTGTCGACTCCTCCACTGCGCACAATGCGGAAAATGATGACCCCGGAAGAGCTGTGGCCGGAAGGGTACACTGCAAAAGTCAGCAGGAAAAGCCCCTTGCCCTGGCCCGAAACCTGGTGCGGACACAATACCAATTTGGGACATATCAAACTGGGTCCCGTTGAGCATTACTATGACGCGGATTCGCCGGAAGAGCTGATTTACCGCATAGGGGCGGCCCATGCCGAATATATCCGCAGGGATGTGGAAAGGTTCCGGAGAGGGCGTCCGGGTGAGGACGAAAACGGCCCCCGCAGGACAAAAGGGCATATGCTCTGGAAATTCAACAATAACAGCAATATTATTTCCTATGGGATCATAGATTATTTCCTTGAGCCCTATTACCCGTATTACGCGCTGAAACGCGCATATGCTCCCATATTGCTGTCCTGCGAATTTTCGCAGCACGGTTATGTGTGGATGACCAATGACACTATGGAGCAGGCGGAGGGAAGGCTTGAGGTAAAGTTGTTTGACATGGAAGCCAACGAGTATGTGAAGGAATTCAGCGTGCCGTTCTGCGTCAAACCTGACGAGTCTGAAGTACTGGCCTATCTGGACCGGTTCGGGCAATTCCGCAAGCGCTTTCTGGTTTGTGCAAAGGCCTTCTCGGCCGACGGCAGCCTTATGGCGGAGTGCATTGACGTGTTTGAACTGGAAAGGCACCTGATGTATCCTGTCAATACGGGGATAGAAATCGTAAAGGAAGGCGGCGGCCTTGTTATAACCTCGAAAAGATTTGCCAGGTGCGTGGAGCTGCTGGGCAATGAGGATGGGGATGAGTTCGGCTGGCTGTTTTCAGACAATTATTTTGACCTTTTGCCCGGCGAACCCAAGAAAATTCAGGTATTGGGGCCTCATAAAAAAGGAATTGTCACCGCAAAGGCGGTTTATGACGATGAAAAATATATGGTGGAATTTTAAAAATCCTTAAATTTTTCTGTGATT
This sequence comes from Bacillota bacterium, assembly GCA_023397905.1. GTDB lineage: Bacteria > Bacillota > Clostridia > Acetivibrionales > DSM-1351 > Ruminiclostridium. The sequence goes on from JAEWSZ010000224.1 coordinate 7,353, forward strand.
GGGTTTATAATGATTTCTATAGCAGGCAGTTATACTTTGCAGCGGCGGATTTTGAGCACAAAAGAGGTATCTGAACCTGAAGAAAGGCCATGTCACGGGAAAGGGAGCATTATGAAAATAGTATTTGCACCGGACTCCTTCAAAGGGAGTCTGACTTCACTGGAAATTATAGATGTGCTGGAGGAATCTGCAAAACGCATTTTTGATGGCGATGTGGTAACAGCGGCAGTTCCCATGGCTGACGGGGGAGAAGGCACAATAGATGCTGTGACAGCGGCGGCAGGCGGAACTAAAGAGACGTTAACGGTCACCGGTCCCATGGGCAATCCTGTGGAAGCGGTCATTGGATATATTCACGGAGGAAAGACAGCCGTGGTGGAGATGGCCCAGGCCTCCGGTCTGGCCCTTGTCCCGGGCGGGAAAAAGGACCCTCTTGAAGCCACTTCCTATGGCACTGGAGAACTGCTGGGGAAAGCTATGGACAAGGGAATCCGCAGCATTATCATCGGGATAGGGGGCAGCGCCACCAACGACGGGGGTATGGGGGCCATGAAAGCCCTGGGCGTGAAATTTTTGGTCGCCGGGGGTAGGGAACTGGACGGAAAGGGCTCCGACCTGGAGCTGGTCCGCAGCATAGATATGACGGGGTTGCATCCGGCGGTCTCCGGATGTGGTATCACGGTGATCTGTGATGTTTCAAACCCTCTGCTGGGAAAAGACGGGGCCACATATATTTACGGCCCCCAAAAAGGGGTCACACCCGACCTGCTGGACAGGCTGGACAGGGGAATGGCCAACTATATCGGCGTGGTTGAAAGTACGCTTCACAGGGAATTTGCCGGCATTTCGGGAGCGGGGGCCGCAGGTGGAATGGGAGCGGCGCTCATGGCCTTTCTGGGCGCGGAGCTGAAACCCGGGATAGAGGTTGTACTGGATGCGGTGAACTTTGACAGCCTCATTGAAGGGGCGTCCTTTGTAGTGACAGGAGAGGGCAACATAGACCAGCAGTCTGTCAGGTTCGGGAAGGTGCCGGCCGGAATAATGAAGCGCTGTACTCCGGGAAAAGTGCCTGTGGCGGTGATCTCGGGAGGAATGGGGAAAGGCGCGGAGCTTTTCTGGCAGGACAATCTGGGAAGCATCATGACAACCGTAAATGGGGTCATGACACTGGAAAAGGCCATCGCCGATTCAAAGGAATTGCTGAAAAATGCGGCGGACAGAATGTTTTTGCTGATTAAGATCGGTATGAGCATCAAAAAATAGAATAAAGGGCCGTTGCGGGTACGGAGCGGCTGTACATATGGCGTCAAGTATTGTTTAGTTACTAAACAATACTTGACGCTTATTTTTTTTGAGAATATAATTAGTTTTGAGATAACAATAAAACCGTTAGGAGTAGATCGTATGAAATGCCAGCTGACCAACAAATTTTTTCAGATTGTTTCATTGCTCAACGACGAGCAGAGAATAGCCCGGGATTATGGCGTTGGGCATTTGCTTTTCGGCTCGGAAATCAAGCTCATAGAGGTAATTTATCAGCATCCGGATATAAACGCAGGTGAATTGTCCGATCTCATGGGGATTACCAAAGGGGCCTTGACCCAGCTCAGCAACAAACTGACACAGAAAGGGCTCGCTGAAAGCTATACCAAAACCGGCAATAAAAAAGAGAAATACTACAGGCTCACCGGACTTGGGGAAAAGGCGAGAATAGCCCATCAGAGCCATCATGCCAGGGCAAACGAGGCTTTATGCAAATATTTCTGTTCTTTGAATGCGGAAGAGTCAAAAGTGATATACGATTTTTTTGATAAGGTCATGGAAAATATGCCCATTTGCGAATTTTCCTGTGTTTATCATGAAGACGGAACAGCTTGTCAGGAATAATGGGAGGTATATTATGGAACAATTACTGCAAATCAAGCATTTACATGCCAAAATCAACGATAAGGAAATTATCAAGGGGCTGAACTTAAATATCAACAAAGGGGAGATACATGTTATCATGGGGCCCAATGGAGCGGGAAAATCCACTCTTGCCAATGTTATCATGGGTCATCCTTCTTATACGGTTACCGGAGGGGATATTTTATTCGAAGGAGATAATATCGTTGAGCATAAGACCTATGAAAGAGCGAGAAAGGGAATTTTTCTGTCTTTCCAGAATTCGGAGGAAATAGACGGCATCACCGTTGAAAACTTCCTGAGGGCGGCAAAAATCGCGGTTACCGGGGAGAACATAAAGCCTTATAATTTCCGCAAGGAGCTCATGGCCATAATGAAACGGCTGGACTTCGCTCCGGACTATGCTTCAAGGTATCTGAACGTAGGATTTTCAGGGGGAGAGAAGAAGAAAAATGAGATATTTCAAATGCTGACGCTGAATCCGAAGCTGGCAATCCTTGATGAAACGGATTCCGGCCTTGACGTGGACGCCATAAAGGTGGTTTCCCATGGGATCAACAGCTTCAAGAACAAGGATAATGCCGTTCTTATCATAACTCATAACACAAGGCTCCTTGAAAATATCCGGCCCGATTACGTACATGTTCTGGCGGATGGAAAAATAGTGCGGACAGGTGATAAGGCGCTTGCCGAGGAAATCAATGAAAACGGCTTCAGCGAGCTCATACTTGCCGGCGCCAGGTAACGGGAGGACTTCATATGGAAAGAAAAAAAACGCTGGTGGAGGATATAGACAGAAATATATACGACATCCACAATGAGGAAAATTCATCATACAAGGTGGATAAGGGCCTCACGGCGGAGATAGTTACGGATATCTCCAGAAGCAAAAATGAGCCTTCCTGGATGCTGGAGGCGAGGCTTAAATCCCTTGAGATATATAACAGGCTCAGCCTTCCCAAATGGGGGCCCAGCCTTCACGAGCTCAACATGGATGAGATAGTCACTTATGTCAGGCCCAACACGGGCATGAAAACCAACTGGGAGGATATTCCCGAGGATATAAAAAGTACCTTTGACCGGCTGGGGATTCCCGAGGCTGAGAAAAAGGCCCTTTCAGGTGTGGGGGCACAGTACGATTCCGAGGTGGTGTACCACAACATCAAGGAAGAACTGCTCAGGCAGGGTGTGGTTTACACCGATATGGACACGGCTCTGACCCAGTACGAAGACATTATAAGGGAACATTTTATGAAGCTGGTGCCGCCCACAGACCACAAATTTGTGGCGCTTCACGGGGCCGTATGGTCGGGGGGCTCTTTTGTATATGTTCCCCCTCACACAGAGGTTAGCCTGCCGCTCCAGTCATATTTCAGGGTAAACGCGCCGGGAGCCGGACAGTTTGAGCATACGCTTATCATTGTGGATAAAGGATCAAAGCTGCAATTTATAGAGGGATGTTCGGCGCCGAAATACAATGTGCTGAACCTTCACGCAGGCTGCGTGGAACTGTTTGTCAGGGAAGATGCCGTTCTGCGGTATTCCACCATTGAGAACTGGTCCCGCAACATGCTGAATCTCAATACCAAGAGGGCTGTGGTAGAGAAAAACGGAACCATTGAATGGGTTTCGGGGACCTTCGGTTCAAAGATCACCATGCTGTATCCCATGAGCATATTGAAAGGCGAGGGGGCCAAATCGGAATTTACCGGTATCACCTTTGCCAGCGAAGGGCAAAATCTGGATACGGGGACAAAGGTGGTCCACGCCGCGCCCAATACTTCCTCCACCGTAAACTCCAGGTCCATATCCAAAAAGGGCGGCAGCGCCACCTACAGAAGCGCTGTGGTAGTGGCGGCCGAGGCTAAAAACAGCAAGGCCAGCATCCTGTGCGAGTCGCTCATGCTGGACAATGTCTGTCGATCGGATACTCTGCCTGTGATGGATATAAGAAACGATGAGGTGGACATAGGACATGAGGCAAAAATAGGTCGTATCAGTGAAGACGCCGTATTTTACATTATGTCCAGGGGAATAAGTGAGGAAGAGGCCAGGGCCATGATCGTAAGGGGCTTTGCGGAGCCTATAGCAAAGGAACTTCCGCTGGAATATGCCGTTGAAATGAACAGGCTCATAGGTATTGAACTTGAAGGAAGCATCGGTTAAGGAGGTCGTAACATGAAGCAAACGCTGGAACACATCAGCAAATTACAGGTGCCCACCTGGAGCTGGCTTAACATAAATGATACAAATGTCGATATGGATTTTACCGGCATGGCGGATTACCGGAAAGACCCGCTGCCGGGAGAATGTAAAGGGCTGCGGCTGGAGAGCGGAGATATGTCCGGAAGCGGAGACGAAAGTTTAAAAACTTCGGGAGGAACCGAAGGAATAAGGGATTTCGTGAAAGAACATAAAAACAGGAGCTACCGCATTTCCATAGAAAAAGGGCAGACAGTAGCCGAGCCTGTTGTCCTGGACTTTTCCCTGGATAAGGAAAACGCCCTGCTGATAGAGGATATTTCCATTGAGGCGGGAGAAGGCAGCAAGGCCGTGATTATCCTGAAATATTCCTCCGGAGAAGGGGAAGTCTGTATCCACTGCGGGTACACCAGGCTGAATATAAAAAAAGGGGCTGAAATAAGCCTTATAAAGATACAGACCATTTCCGAAGAACATATCCATATTGACGCCACGGAAGTCAATGTGGAAGAGGCCGCAAAAGGCAATGTCATCCTGGCGGAGCTGGGGTCTAAAGAAGCCGTATCCACCTGCAACGCATATTTGGCGGGAGAAGGCGGACGGGTGGACATAGACGGCATTTATATAGGAAACCGGTCCAGAAAAATGGACATGAACTACAGGATAGAATACGCCGGTGAAAATGCAGAGGGATATATCACTTCAAAAGGGGTGCTGCTTGACAGCAGCCGGAAGGTATCAAAAAACACCCTTGACTTCATAACCGGGTCCTCCGGTTCAAAGGGCCGGGAAGAGGAATCGGTTATCGTTTTGAGCGAAAAGGCTGTGAATATATCCGCCCCGGTATTGCTGTGCGCCGAGGACCATGTGGAGGGGCAGCATGCCAGTACCACGGGAAGGCCAAACAGCAGCAAGCTGTTTTATCTCATGAGCAGGGGATTGAGTGAGAAAGAGGCGAAAAAGCTTTTGGTTGAGGCTTCCTTTGCCCCAATTATAGATAAAATTCCCCTGGAGGCTCTTAAAGAGCAAATTTCTCAATATACAAGCGAGGTGATTCAGCATGGAGAATGAATTTATTAAAGATTTTCCTCTTTTATTAAATACTGATGTCAATGGGAAAAGGCTGGTCTATCTGGACAACGCCGCTACCACGCAGAAGCCCTCGGCGGTAATAAACGCCGTCAGGGAATACTATGAAAGCAGCAACGCCAACCCCCACAGGGGAGCCTATGCCTTAAGCACCAGAGCCACGGGGATTTACGAGGAAGCAAGGGAGCGCGTAAAACAGTTCATCAATGCGGGGAACAGCGAGGAGATAGTTTTTACCAAGGGCGCCACAGAGGGATTTAACATTGTGGCAAGCTGCTATGGAAGCAATTTTATAAATGAAGGCGATGAAATACTTATATCCATATCGGAACACCACAGCAATCTCATTCCCTGGCAGATCGTTGCCAAGGCAAAGGGCGCTGTTCTGAAATATATGTATACAGATAAGTCCGGAGTGCTCCCTGAGGAGGAAATAAACGGGAAGATCAATGAAAAGACAAAAATAGTGGCCGTTACCCAGGTTTCAAACGTACTGGGCATTATAAATCCCATGGAAAAGATCGTCAGGAAGGCCCATGAATACGGTGCGAAGGTGGTCATGGACGCCACGCAGAGCGTGCCGCACTTCAAGGTCGACGTACAGTCTCTGGATGTGGATTTTATGGCATTTTCGGCGCATAAAATGCTGGGTCCCATGGGGATAGGCGTTTTATACGGTAAAAAGGAGCTGCTTGATAAGATGCCGCCTTTACTGTACGGGGGAGGAATGGTTGAATACGTGTCTGAGCAGGATACCACCTATGCCGGGCTTCCCACTAAATTTGAAGGCGGGACACAGAATGTGGAAGGAGCTTATGGACTTACAAAAGCCATAGACTATATCAGCGCAACGGGTTATGAAAAAATAGCCGGAATAGAAGAAGCTCTCACAGGCTATGCGCTTGAAAAGCTCAAAGAGATCCCGTATGTTACGGTCTATGGGGGCGACAGCCGGGAAAAGAGGACTGGTGTGATATCCTTTAACATAGAAGGGGTGCATCCTCATGACGTGGCCTCCATTATGGATGCCTACGGAGTTGCCATCAGATCCGGCCATCACTGCTCGCAGCCGCTTATGAAGCATCTGGGCATAAACGCCTGCTGCCGTGCAAGCCTGTATTTCTACAATACTGCGGAGGATATAGACATTTTCACAGACGCGGTAAAAAGAGTAAGGGGGTGGCTTGGAATTGGAGCTTGACAGCATTTATACCGAAACCATCATAGAACAGAGCACTTCAAAGAGGAATAAAAGAAATCTTGAAAATCCTTCAATCGTCCTGGAGGGCAAAAACCCCAGCTGCGGAGACGAGATCAGGCTGGAGCTTCTGGTAAAGGACGGGATTGTAAAGGATGCTTCATTTACAGGAGTTGGCTGTGCAATTTCGCAGGCTTCCACTTCCATCATGATAGACCTGATCAAGGGAAAGCCCTTTGAAACGGCTGAGAAGCTTTCGGAGCTGTTTATAAGCATGATCCAGAGAAAGGTGACAGATGACGAGGAGCTTGAGCCCCTGGAGGAGGCCGCGGTACTGAAAAACATTTCAAATATGCCTGCTAGGGTGAAATGCGCGACAATGCCATGGCACACCCTGGTCCATGCCATCGACTCCGTTAAACAGGCGGGGGCGGATTAATGCCGGAGTATGGTCCCATATACGCCTCAGGCATTTGAATGTAAAAAAATTGTTACAACAACGTTACAAAGCTGGAAAACCATTGACAGTGCGCATATCAATTTAGTAGACTGAAACTGATGTGTTTGATCAATTGACACTGTATATAAGTCACATTGAAAAACAAAATGTATCGGTGAATTACCATAAAGATAAAGGGGAATTATCAATGTATTTATTGGGAAATACCTGGTTTGGACAAATTAATAAGGCAATTGAACGGGGCTATGAACCAGGTGTGGATTTACGCATGCATTGGCTTAATTTTCTGCCGCATAAATGCGAGAAAAAATTGTGCCCGGATATGATGAGGATCATATAACGGAGCTCACAATTAAAGCGTTTACCGGGAGAGAGCGGTTAAGTCCAGTGCTGTGGGATTTAACTGCTCTCTTTGTTTTTCGATATGATGGGAATACTATTTTATAAGGCGCATAACTGCTCTTAGGATAAGGTTGGTGATAAAATGAGATTTTTTAATTCAATGCAAAAAAATATGAGTTTCGCGGATGTGGTAGAGAGTATCAAATACTTCATTAAAGCAAATCCTGACTGCCAATACCGGCTGGCGGTGGGGACCGATTCGCAGGTTAAAGGCAAATACACCTGTTTTGCCACGGGAATTCATATTCACAGAGTTGGCCAGGGGGCCTGGTGCTGCATCAGCAAGATAATAGAAAACAAGCGGTATAGAAATCTCAAGGAAAAGATATCAAAAGAAACCTTTATCACCTATGAAGTGGTGTCAATGCTCAATGAATGCCTGATTGACGTTATGTGCGACTTCGCCGTGGAGTATCAGAACTTCGACTGCAGGCTTGAGGCCCATATAGACGTTGGAACAAAGGGAGAGACGAGAAAGCTCATAAGGGAAATGGTGGGGTATTTTGAAGGCATGGGCGTGGATGCGGTAATTAAGCCCGATTCCTTTGTGGCCAGCAGCTACGCAAACAGGTACAGCAAAAATATCAAAGTCAGCTGAAAAAAAGTAAATTGGCAGCAAAATAGAACAATACGGATCTTCGCCTTAAGGCGGAGATTTCAATTGTAATTGACTTTATGAATTATAAAACGATGAGCCGCAATAAATAAATTTATATATTGACAAAATAGTGCAATAAATATACAATGGATTAGGAATAATTCCTATTATTAATTTTGAGGGTATTGATTTGACAAAGCACAGAAAACTCATTCTGGATATTGTTGCGTCGTCCATGGAACATATGACGGCGGAAGAAATCTATATGAAAGCAAAAAAAATTCAGCCGTCCATAGCGGTAGGGACTGTTTACCGGAATCTGGGCCTTATGGCCGAAGCGGGGCAGATAAGGCGTATCAGCATGGTAAATGCGCCCGACAGGTATGACAGGACCCTGCTTCCCCATGAGCATCTTGTGTGCCAGAGCTGCGGAGAGCTGTCGGACATAGCTGTCTCCGATCTGAAAGACTATCTGGAAAAGCAGACGGGTATCAGGATATTGGGCTACGACCTGAATTTGAAATACATCTGTGACAAGTGCAAAAATAAAACTCAAATGACAAATTAATCTTTAGAAAGTGCCGTGAAAAGTTATTGCTGCGGAAAACGGAGATACCAGCCGTTGCCCGAAAAGCAATATCAAATAATAAAAAATAAAAGGAGAGGGTATTATGAATATTAAAGGAACAAAGACTGAGAAAAATTTGGCGGCTGCATTTGCAGGCGAGTCCCAGGCAAGGAATAAATATACTTACTTTGCATCTGTGGCAAGAAAAGAAGGCTATGAGCAGATCGCAGCAATATTTGAAGCAACCGCAAATAATGAAAAAGAACATGCAAAGCTCTGGTTTAAGGCTCTCGGAGAATTGGGAGACACAGCGGCCAACCTGCTTCACGCCGCCGAAGGTGAAAACTACGAGTGGACAGATATGTACGATGGTTTTGCAAAGGATGCCGAGGCAGAAGGCTTCAGCGCACTTGCCGCACAGTTCAGAATGGTTGCGAAGATAGAGAAATCCCATGAGGAAAGGTACCGCGCCCTCCTTAGCAACGTAGAAATGCAGAAGGTGTTTGAAAAGTCGGAGGAGACCATGTGGGAATGCCGCAACTGCGGACATCTTGTAATGGGCAAAAAAGCCCCGGAGGTTTGTCCTGTCTGTGCTCATCCAAAGAGCTATTTTGAAGTGCGTAAAGAAAATTATTAATATTTCCGCATTATAAAAAAGGGTTGCTTGTAAAATACAAATCCAATATATGTGAAATTTTATTTGTGCACGCCTTATACGTGCTTCCCATTAATATGAGTTGCACTTGCGGACCGGTGCAGGATGAAATTTTTACATATATTGTATTTAATTTATTTTACAAGCAACCCTTTGTTTTCAGGCGGAAGACCTTGTCCGGCATTAAGTTTAAGTTTGCGGCATTTATTCCCCACAGCAGATTTTTTTATTCGGTCACATTGACCACACACCGTGTTTTTGCCCCGTCCTCGGAGGCGTAGATATACGCGGAGCCTTTTTTCAAGGCGGAAATCTTTCCGGCTGAGTCCACAGTGACAATGTTTGAATTACTAGAAGACCATATGGGCGTGACGCCTGATGACACGGTTGCGGTGACCTTGACGGAAGAGCCTTTTTTTATGCTCAGTTCAGATTTGCTTAAAGTGATAACCGGGATTTTTACCGTGATCTCACAGCTTTTTGAGACACCGTCCACAGTTGCCGTAATGGTGGCTGTCCCGTGTTTTACCCCAGTTACTGATCCGGATTCGTCCACAACGGCAACGCTCTTTTTGTTTGTTTTCCAGACGGGGCTTACGCCGGAGGAAACTGCGGCGGATAGGCGTATTTTCTGGCTCCGGTACAGAGCGGCGCTTGTCTGGCTAAGCTTGACTGTGGGAGATTTAACTTTGATCCTGCAGGTTGCGCTGCTTCCGCCGGCAGTGGCGGTGATCTCTGTTTCACCCGGTTTGACAGCCGTCACATTTCCGTTTTCATCGATGACGGCAATGCTTCTTTTACTGCTTTTCCAGATGATTTCCGACTTGTTGGAGGCAGTTGCGCTGAGCTTCAGAATCTCTCCCCGTTCCATGGAAGCGCTTGTTTTGCTGAGGGATATTTTGGTTTTGTTGACAGTAACCTTGCAGGAGGCTTCCGCATTTTTAATTTTGGCCGTAATAGTAGCCGTACCTGACTTTTTTGCGGTTACCTGGCCGTAAGTATTTACGGAAGCTATGGCGGAATTGCTGCTTTTCCACGTGGGCAGCTTTCCGTTGGAGGTTATTGCAATTACATAAAATTGATTGCCTATATCGGCGGTTGCACTGTATTTTGAGAGTATTACAAAAGAAATGGAACTGACGTAATTTGCCGATACGGGTTGAACGGGAAAAGAAAAAAAGATTAATGAAAAACATAATAATACAGATAAAAGGGTTCTTTTTACTTTTGGCATTAAAATCCTCCATTCATAGAATGTGAGGAATAAATGCCCAGCCTTTGGCTGACAGCAAACTTGAATTTAGTTTAACACATATACATAAAAATGTAAATAATTATATTTTTTTACATTTAATTTAATATATTACTGATCCGCAATGCTTTGTGGAAGGTACTTTTCCTGTGTTTCCGCAATAGTGCGGAACTTTAAAGCGGTATTATAATCAGTGCGGCAATGTGATATATTTAAATAATCGGATTGCCGGCAGCACAACAAAAAATACTTTATTTAGAGCGTATATACCTGTAAAATTACATTAGGAGAGTTGCTGCACTGTGAAAGAAAAAGAAGCAAAGCAATGACGGCATTCATCGTTTATCAGATATACCGTTATACTGCCGGTTATTCACTATTTCTGATATTGCTTTCGGTTTTTGACGCAGTAATGATTATTCTGACTTTTATTGAATATAAGAAAATAAAAACCCGGTTTAAGGAGACTGAAGATGAAGATTAAAAAAGTGACTTTGATAGGTTTGGGGGCAATGGGTGTGTTTTTTGCACCAAAACTGGAGGCGTATCTGGGCAGGGCAAATTTCAGAGTGCTTGCGGGAGGAGAACGGAAGGAACGGCTGGAGACAAAAGGCGTAATTATTAACGGTGTAAGGCATAAATTCAACGTTATCACTCCGGAAGCGGAGGGAGACCCGGCGGATTTGATTATAATGGCGGTTAAGGATATGGGCCTTGAGCAGGCCATCGGAGATATAAGAAATCAGGTGAGGGAGAATACCCAGATCATATGCGTCATGAACGGAATCGACAGCGAGGAACGCGTGGCCGCGGTATATGGGTGGGAGCACGTGCTGTACTCATATATGCGGGTGTCTATAGTTATGAAGGACGGCGTTGCAAACTTTGATCCGACCTGGGGAAAGGTCCATTTTGGAGAGGCGCGCAATGATGAGAGCCTATCCGGCAGGGTCAGAGCTATAAAGGAACTGTTCGGCGCGGCCGGAATAGATTATGTCATAGACGCCGACATGATCAGAGGTATGTGGTATAAATTCATGTGCAACATAGGGGAAAATCTGACCTGCGCGCTTCTGGGCATTCCCTTCGGCGCTTTTCATACAAGCGAACATGCCAATGCCATCAGGCGCAGGGCCATGCGGGAGGTAATCGCAATTGCCAACCGGCTGGGCATTGACCTTGGGCAGAAGGACGTGGAGCTGCAGGAGGAGACCATAAAAAAGCTGCAGGCAGGCAACAAGCCTTCCACCCTGCAGGACCTGGAAAACGGCAAGCTGACTGAGGTGGACATGTTCGCGGGCAAGGTGGTAAAGCTGGGTGAGGAATTGGGAGTGGAGACGCCGCTGAGCTGGATGTTTTACCATGGGATAAAGGTGCTTGAGGAGCAGAATTCAGGAGCGAGGATTCAGGATTCAGAATAAAACCTTAAGGGCGGAATACGGAAGAAAAATTCATAATTTGGAGAGTTCAGGGATGGACGGAATAAAATACGGAAAATATATTGATATACTCAGGGAAGAACTGGTACCGGCGCTGGGATGTACAGAACCCATAGCCATTGCCTATGCGGCGGCAACGGCAAGAGAGGCTTTGGGAGCTATTCCTTCACAAGTGAGGATTTACTGCAGCGGAAACATTATAAAGAATGTCAAAAGTGTGGTGGTTCCGAATACGGGAGGCCTTAAAGGAATTGAGGCCAGCGCCCTGGCGGGGATCGTGGGCGGAGACCCGGAAGACAGGATGGAGGTTCTGACACGGCTGAAAAGCGATCAGATTTCCAGGATACCGGAGCTTATGAATATGGGTATTTGCAGGGTTGAGCCTCTGAATACGGAAAAATCCCTGCATATCATTGTGGAGATTTCGGATGGGCGGAACAACGCAAGCGTAGAAATACAGGATATCCATACAAATATAGTGAAAATTGAGAAGAATGGGCAGGCGGTATATGAGAAAGCCGGACCCGGTGAAAACAGTCCGGGGACCCTGACTGACCGGAGTATTCTCAATGTGGACGATATATTCCGTTTTGCAGAAACTGTGGACACGGAAGAAGTCGCAGAGCTGATCGGCAGGCAGATGGAATACAATATGGCAATTGCGGAAGAGGGACTTAAAGGCCATTATGGGGTGGGTATCGGAGCTGCTTTGATGGACAGCGGACCGGAGGGCATTTTCAACAAGCTGAAGGCCTACACGGCTTCTGCTTCTGAAGCGAGGATGAGCGGCTCGGACCTGCCTGTGGTAACCAATTCGGGAAGCGGAAATCAAGGCATCGCCTCCTCTGTCCCGGTGATCATATATGCCGGAGAGAAGGGGATAGGCAAGGAAAAGCTCATCAGGGCCCTTGTGCTGTCCAATTTGCTGACAATTCATCAGAAGACGCTGATCGGAAGGCTCTCCGCCTTTTGCGGAGTTGTGTGCGCTTCCTGCTCCAGCGGCGCGGCTATCACATACCTGTCCGGCGGAAGCCTGGAGCAGATTAAAATGACAATAACCAACACACTGGCCAATGTTTCGGGGATTGTCTGCGACGGCGCCAAACCCTCCTGCGGCATCAAGATAGCCGCCAGCCTGGACGCAGCCATAATGGCACATTTGCTGGCTATGAACAGCCGGGCTTATCTCCCCGGAGATGGGCTGGTAAAGGGCGATATAGAAGACACTATTTCCTCGGTGGGAAGAATGGCCAGAGACGGAATGAAGGAAACCGACAGGCAGATTCTCAAAATCATGCTGGAGAATTCAGCCGGGTAAGGGAGGTATAAAGTGACTTTAAGTGAAGAAATCAGGTCCGGATTATTGAAAAGAGGAGCTTCCATTGTGGGATATGCCGATTTGACAGGCATAACTGAAAAGGACAGGAGGTCATACGGATACGGAATAAGTATTGGTGTTGCTCTGCCGCGGGAAGTCGTATTGGGGATTAAAGACGGCCCCACGCTTGAATATTATGCGGAATATAAGCGGATCAACATACTACTCGACAAACTGGACGAATTCGCTGAAAACCTGCTCATCAGCGAGGGCTTTGAGGCACTGGCTAAAACTCAGAAAATAGTAGAAGTAGATGAGAGCACCAGGCGGACCGAGCTTCCACACAAAACCGTGGCCACAAGGGCGGGCATGGGTTGGATAGGTAAATGCGCTTTGCTGGTGACGGAGGAATACGGTTCAGCCGTACGGATATCCAGTGTTTTGACAAATGCCGCATTGGAGGTGGGTACTCCGGTAAGCAGTTCCCGCTGCGGAAACTGCCTGGTATGCAAAAATGTCTGTCCCGCAGGCGCGGTATCGGGGGATATCTGGGAGTTGCACAAGGACAGGGATGAATTCTACAATGCCTTTGACTGCAGAAGGGAAGCCCGGAAACGGAGCGGTAAAGTAGGCATTTCCGAAAGCATGTGCGGATTATGCATTTTGAATTGTCCCTGGACACAAAAATATTTGAAAGACTAAAAATAAGGAGGCGTTTGCATGGAAAAAGTAAAGTTTAAAAACATGTCGCTGGTTTACCCAATTCCTGCTGTTCTGGCGGGAAGCGTTGTGGACGGCAGGGCAAATTACACCACTCTGGGAAATTGCGGAGTGATGAGTGTTGAGCCGCCTGTAATTTATATAGCTTCCGACAAAATCCATTATTTAAACAGAGGTATCATTGAGAACGGTGTTTTCAGCGTCAACATTCCTTCTGCCGGACTTGCAAAACAGGTGGATTACTGCGGATTGGTTTCGGGGAAGGACAGGGATAAATCAACGGTTTTTGATACCTTTTACGGGGAAAGCGATAAAGCCCCCTTGATCGGGGAATGCCCCGTAAATCTGGTGTGTAAGGTGATCAGGACTTTTGACTTATATGACATAGACGTTTTTGTGGGGGAAATAGTTGAAACTTATGTGGGAAAGGAATACCTCAACAATGGTTTTCCAGATACCAAAAAGATTAATCCGCTTATATACAGCATGGATAATCAATATTGGGACATAGGAATGAGCGTAGGGCAGGCGTTCGGCGACGGGATGGGCCTTTGACTATTTCTCAAAGAAATCATCCATCAGATGATAAAAGGCCAGCGTCCCAGCGCCTATGACGGTTCCTTCCGAGCCGAACTCAGAGGTTTTCAGCTTGAAGGAATCCATTATGTAATCGTTCAGCTGCGACTTGTAATTTTCGAATATAACGTCTCTGAGTATTTTATAATTGTCTATAAGGCGCCCGCATAAAATGATTTCATCGGGCGCGTATGTATTGGCCAGAATGCTGATGGTTATTGAAACATATTTCACAACGCAGTCTATGAGATTTACCGCCCACGACTCTCCGTATTGATAAGCGTCGAAAACGGTGTCAAGTGTGGCGTCGGGTTTGACGGCCCGTGCGTCTTTTAATATTGCCCAGTCGGCGATATATGTCTGGAGACAGCCGCGTCGGCCGCATTCGCACATACTGCCAGTGGGGTTTATGCATATGTGCCCGATTTCACCCGCCAGGTTTGAGGCTCCGCGGTGGATCTGGTGATTGATAACCACGGAAGAGCCTATGCCGGAACCCACATTCAAAACCACGGTATTGGAACTGTTTTTTGCGACGCCGAACAGGTCTTCGGCTATACCTCTTGCCTTTACTTCATTGTCAATGACGATTTTGTCGATGCCTGTATATTTCCTGAGTATATCAACCACGTTTACATCCCGCCATTTCAACTGGGAGGAAAACTTTATGGTCCCGGTTTCAACATTTATAAGTCCGGGGCATGCAATTCCAACGGCAGGCGTAATGGGAAGATCGGAGTTTTCATCTATGATCTCTTTTATGAGGTCGCTTACGTATTTCAGCACTGTTTCGGGCTTGTCCTTGTACAGATCGTGCCGGATGGATTTCTTTCTCACCACCTGGCCATGAAAGTTGACAATGCCCACAAATACGCCGTCCCTGTCCATTTCGACCCCGATACACAGGAGGTTGTCGGAAGCGACTCTCAGCATTTTGGGACGCCGTCCCAAACCTGCCGAGGTGGTATGAATAATTTCTTCTTCTGTGACCAAACCGAGATTTACAAGTCCGTCGGTGATTTTGCCCACAGACATGGAACTCATATTTATGAGCTTGGCTATTTGAACTCTGGAAATGGGACCTCTTCCGTGAATTATGGAAAATACAAGCCTCCTGTTGGATATTTTCATAAGGTTTTTATCCAGTTTTATTCCTGAATTATTCATGTAAAATAAGTCTCCTTCAGACAATAAATTTATAATTATGTAAGAATTTGTATCATTTCTTTAGTTTACACTATTATAGAGATGACATGCAACCCAGTGCCCATTTTCAATTTCCCTGAACTCGGGTGAAGCAACCGAGCATTGGGGGCCGGCCTTTTCACATCTCGTGCAGAAGCGGCAGCCTTCTGGTATATTGACCGGACTGGGTATACCGCCTGAAAGCATGATCCTTTTTCTGCTGCGCTCCACTCTGGGAGCGGGCAGGGGGATTGCGGATAAAAGCGCCTGGGTGTAGGGATGTAATGGATTGCTGAACAGTGCTCCGCTTTCAGCGAGCTCCACCATGCCTCCGAGATACATTACCCCTGTCCTGTCGCTTATGTGTTTTACCATGGACAGGTCATGGGCGATGAAAAGGTAGGTAAGCCCTCTCTGCTTCTGGAGGTTTTTCAGAAGATTTACGATCTGTGCCTGTATGGAAACATCCAGGGCAGAAATGGGTTCGTCCGCAATGATCAGATCGGGATTGACCGCAAGCGCTCTGGCTATTCCGATCCTCTGCCGCTGTCCGCCGGAAAATTCATGGGGGAACCTGCTGGCGTGTTC